>DOVG01000115.1 GCA_003520205.1 Lachnospiraceae bacterium | reverse complement strand
AGAGCTTTAATCTCTGAATCGTATTCCATAATTCCACAGTCTGAAATAGTCTTCAGTCTATTTTTTATTTCTCCAATACTTATGCTGCCACCCATATCGATTACCATTCAAATAGCAAACTGCTATTTATCTATCTTACCAAATTTGCTGAAAGGCGAAAGTCTGAAAACAGCCTTTCCTATTATATCATCTCTACTGATATCACCAACATCAGCCCAACGGCTGTCTCGGCTGTCATTTCTGTTATCACCAAGAACAAAATATTCATCTTCACCAAGAGTTCTTGGATCAGCTGCCGTACCACTTTCTAGTATTATTTCCTTACCATAACTCTCTACAAGCTTCTGTCCATCTATAATTATCGTTCCGTCAGCAAGTATCTGAACAGTCTCTCCCGGAAGTCCAATAACTCTCTTTATATAATAAACATCATCTTCATAAGGGAAAACTATTATATCAAATCTCTTTGGAGATGAGAAACGATATGAAAGCTTATCAATCCAGAGATTATCTCCATCATGAAGAGTATTCTCCATAGAACGACCATTTACAGTAGTTCTCTGACCTACAAATGTAATAATACAATAACAAAGTATAATGACTACACCTATATATATAATAAGACTAAGAAGCTCTTTCACGATATTAATCTCTTCTGGAGCTTTTTTCTTCTTTTCTTTTATATAATCAGGATTATAATCCTCTTTTTCCCTGTTCTTTTTCTTCTTTTTTTCAGAATAATCTTCTGAATCCGAAGTATCTGAAGTATCCGAAGTATTCTCAGAAGAAGCTTCACCGGAAGAGTCTTCTTCAGTGATATTCTGAGATGTTAGTGCAGAAATCTCATCTACAGTTTCTTTATCCTGCCCGGAAAAACTATCCACATCGAATTTCTGGTTTTCATTATCTCCAGCTCCTTCTTCGACAGTTTTCCCCTTATTCTTTCTTGCCAGCTTTTCAGCTTTTTTCTGTTCTTTTAGTTGAAGTTTTTCCTGTCTCTTTAATTCTTTCTCCTCTTCATAAGTCATGGACTCAGCCCAAGACTCAAAATCAGACTTCTTTTCTTCAGAATCAAATGCCATTTTTGTTCTCCCTTGTAATAGCTATCTTTTATTCTTCTGGTTTTTCAAGCGATATCCTGCCAAGTCTGCCCGCTCTTAAATCATCTAACAAAAGGAATGCCGCTCTGTCTATATCAGGCTCTCCGCCCTTCAACAGACATTTTTTATTTATTGCTATATCATAAAGAATTTCTGAACTTGTACGCGCCTCATCTATCATATACCTACCCTGCAATATATTGCAATAATTATCTTTAAGATAAGCTATAAGATTTTCTGAAATCTCTGTCAAATTCAGAATATTATCATTTATAGAACCGATATATGCAAGATTAAGACCGGTTTGGGTATCTTCAAATTTGGGCCAAAGAATTCCGGGTGTATCCAGCAGATTCATATCTTTGGATAATCGTATCCACTGATTACCTTTTGTGACACCAGGCTTATTGCCTGTCTTTGCTGTAACTTTTCCAACAAAAGAATTAATAAATGTGGACTTGCCCACATTAGGAATACCTGCAATCATTGCCTTGACAGGCCTGTTCATAATCCCCCTTCTTCTGTCTCTTTCTATCTTATCCTTACACACTTCCCTTACAGCATCAGTAACACGAAGGGTTTCCTTACGATTTCTGCAATCCATGGCAAGAGTTTTAATACCAGCTTCTTCATAGTACCTCTTCCATGCATCGGTTATACATCTATCAGCAAGGTCAGACTTATTCATAATAATAAGCCTTTTTTTACTTCCAACCAGAGTATCTATATCAGGATTCTTACTGCTTCTGGGAATTCTGGCATCCAGAAGCTCGATAATAATATCACAGAGTTTAATATCCTGTTCTATCTTTCGTCTGGCACTGGTCATGTGTCCGGGATACCAGTTAATATCCATAAGTAACTTTTCCTCTTCTTTCTTTAGGGAATATTATATAAGTAATCTTTCCTTTTATCTCAGATTTCTGAACATTCCCGTAATTAACGAACCTTGAATCTTCACTATTACTTGTATTATCACCAATGCAAAAATACTCATCATCGCCGAGTGTAAGTGATTCACTTAAAACGCCTGGTGAGTTAATAACTGAAAAAGAATAATTGGAACTGATCTGTTTACCGTTTATTACAAGTCTTCCTGCAACTACTGATATGTTATCTCCGGGGATACCTACAACCCTTTTAATATCATAATAATCTTCGCTTCCTATTCTTTTTATCGCAACTATATCAAATCTTTTGATTTTTCCAATTTTATAGGCAAATTTGTTAAGAAGCATCTCATCTCCATCCTTAAGAGTACTTTGCATGGATGGACCGGTCATATAAACCGACTGCATAACAAACTGAGTTACACCAAAGCCCAGAACTACAGCAGCAAAAACAATAAGAATCGTATTTAGAATACGTTTTATTATAGATTTGTCTTCTTTTACTGCAGTATCTTTTCTTTGAAGAGTGTAACCTACCGAGCCTTTTCTTTTTTTCATATAATGTTCCTCAACTTATACTTTGTTAGATAATTCCCGCGTCGAGCTTTGACTTACAACCACGAGCTATATGCCTGAGAG
>DOVG01000041.1 GCA_003520205.1 Lachnospiraceae bacterium | reverse complement strand
GGGCACAACTATAGATATAATAATATCTACAGGCTTAACTACATAATCTACAGGAACTGATTCAATCTTATTGAACAACTGACTTATTAATGCTTTACCAAAGATTTTGGTAGCCACGAAACCTATCATAAAACCAAAAACTGCCGGTAAGAGTCCATAAAAGCTATAATGTCTGGAAAGCGTCTGCTTCTTATATCCCAGTGCTATAAGTACACCTATCTGTCTTCTATCCGCCTTTATCTTTCTTCCAATTACTACAGATATGATAGCAGCTATAAATATAACGAATATAACAACTACTGAGTTCATCATATTTACTGTTTCTGCACATTCAGTAAGTGGTGTCGTTATACGCGTATTAGAATCTGCCCTCGTATATGACAGCATGGTATACTTTTCATTTATAGTTCTTCTTACTTCTTCTATCTTTTCTGCATACTCTTCACCTGTTTCATCTATATCAGCAAAGTCCGTTTCTATATCATGATAGATAATGCTGTAATACTCTTTGGTGATACCCTTATCTTCTATCATTTTTTCATAAGTTTTATCGCTCACTTCTGCAATTCCAAATTCGGATTTGATGGCAAATGTATCTGTAGCCTCTTTGATTGGGAAAAGGTAATCCGGTCTTTCAAAATCTCCAGTAAGTGTATATTCATTTTCGCCAAGATTAACTGTATCTCCATAGTTAAGTCCGTTTTCAGTCATCAGTCCCGTATTAAGGATAATTTCATCATCACTCTTAACATCTTGTCCACCTGACATTTTATAGAGGTTGACCTTATCCATTCTCTTCATCACACGGACTGTATAATCCTTTTCTTCAAAGTCTATATAAGTCTGCTTCTCAATCGTTATATCATACTTCTCCTCAAGTTCACTTATATCCTCATCGGATATTTCATTCAGTGTTGTAAACTGTGCATCCTCTACATGATAATCACTATAGAATACATTCAGATCATCAAGAAGTTTAACAGCTGCCGCATCAAATCCCAGATAAAGCATTACCGAAAAACCAGTTAGCAGAACTGTACATATATAAAACGAAAGATTCTTTTTTATATTTCGTAAATATCTCTTCCTTAGTGTCATTTTCTTTACTCCAAATTAACTATAAGTCTATAGAATCAACATCCTTCTTTTCATTTTTTACATTTGATGAAACCTTACCATCTTTTATTCTAATTACTCTGTCAGCCATACCTGATATTGCTTCATTATGTGTAATAATAATTATGGTAGTATGAAACTTCTGATTTACCTTTTCGACAAACTTAAGTACAAGTCTGGCTGACTTTGTATCAAGTGCACCTGTCAGCTCATCGCAAAGAAGTATCTTTGGATTTTTAATAAGTGCTCTGGCGATACTGACTCTTTGCTGCTGTCCACCGGAAAGCTCTGACGGAAAATGATTCTCATACTTTTTAATATCAACCGCTTCCATAACCTCGTCTATATCAAGCGGAGAATCAGTTATATCAGCTACCACCTGAATATTTTCCTTCACAGTAAGATCCGGTATCAGATTATAGAACTGAAATACGAAACCCACATCAGAGCGTCTGTATTCCACAAGCTCTTTATCGCTCAATTTAGATATGGTTACACCATCTATAGATAGTACTCCATCATCCATTTTATCGAGACCACCCAGCATATTCAGGAGTGTTGACTTTCCACTTCCTGAAGGGCCAAGTATCACATATATGCCACCCTCATCCAGTTCGAGACTCGCTCCGTCTAACGCTCTTACTTCACTTTCTCCTTTACCGTAATATTTCTTAGCTCCTTTAAGATCAATAAACATTTTTCCTCCTTGCCTACTTAACGAGTCAATTAAAAAGCAGTTTCTTTGACTCATTTTTCGTAATTCATTTGTCTCTGTCAGAAATAAGTTTTCTAATGTTTGAGACGTCTGTATTCCAGCGGTGTCATACCGTACTTTCTCTTGAAGACATTGCCAAACTTCCCCTGATTCTCGTAGCCAACCATAAGTGCTATCTCTGCTACACTTCTATCAGAAGTAGTTAATAGTTCTGCTGCTTTCTCCATTCGATATTCCTGAATAAACTTATGCACCGTGCTTCCATACATGATTCCAAAATACTTATTAAGCGAAACAGAACTGAGCTTATACTTTTTTGAAAGTCCATCAACTGTTACATCTTTAGAAGGATCAGCCATGATACTTTCATATATTTCTTTTACTATTTTACGCTGACCTTTTGTGAGATAGAACTGCGTTTCATTTGTCTTAACATGACCAGTCCGAATCTTGTCCCATATATCTGCCAGACCGATTAGAAGCGAGATCCTATCTGTACTTTCGCTTTTCATAAGCTGCATTACATTTTCTTCACTAAGCTTAAGCTTCTCACTGACAGTACCTATATAATAATCAGCATTTGCAGCGTTTCGTTCTATCATTTTCTCTACATCCAGCCCTAGCTGCTTTAGAAGAAACACCGTGTCTTCTCCTATCCTGTCCAGATCAAATGCAATCTCAACTCCTATATAATCTTCACCATAGAAATTAAAGTTCTTATTCTTATGCTTCTGACTTTCAACACACAGCACCCCTGGCTGCATAAATGCGTACATTCCGTCTCGAGTCATTATCTCGCATCTTCCCTTAACACAATAATGAATCACAGAACATCTAAGCTGAATATCTAAGCTATCAAATGATGTGTTTAAAGCTTCTATACCATTCATATTTCCAACGATAACTCTGATTCCAACCAGCGGTTCAGCAAAATAGTATTCAAAGTCCGTTCCTCTGAGCCGAAATCTCACTATACTGTCATTTAACTGCTTTATCTCGTATTTTGCCCCATAAAGCTGCAGGATTTTCATTATAAATTCTGCCGGCAATTGCTCTGCATATTCCTTAAGCCACGGAATACTTTCCAACTTCTTTAATATCTCATCATATACTTTCTCAGACAGAAAAACATTTTCTTCTATATTTTTATTCATTTGTATTCTCCACTTCTCGATTTCGAAATCTAAAAA
>DOVG01000127.1 GCA_003520205.1 Lachnospiraceae bacterium | reverse complement strand
ATTACCTGCGTCATCATTAATATTTATGGTTCCGAGTTTTGTCTCCTTTGGAATATAAATATTTATGGTAGGCTTTTCATACTCGACTAATCCAAGATGAAAAGCAAATTGTCCATTTTTAACTTTATGAATTATTATTAACTTCTCATTTTTTACTTCTATTGTAGGAACATCATTATATACGCTATACTCTACTTTAAATTCATCTCCTTCAATGATATTTACATTTGAATTACCAATATCCAAATCCATATCAGTGAATGGTTCAACTGACACTACTCCATTCTTTATTTCTTCCGGATTAAATGAATGTATCTTTCTGTTTATAATATCTATATCAAAATCTGTAGCTCCCATTCTATATCCGGCGATGACCATAACTACACCCAGAGCAAAAACAGCAGCGCATATCAGCAGTGTAATTAACATACCTTTTTTCATTTGTTTGCCCCTCCTGTACTTACTTCTTTTTTGTTTTTTCTTCCTATACTGCTTACAAGCTTTATCAATCCCTTTATCAACGCTTCACCAAGTTTATAGAAAGCTATACATAACATTACTCCGCCCGAAATACATATAAGTCCTGCTCCAAGGATAAATAGCATCTGAGCCATTGATTCAGTCCAGAACGCCGCTATTATTACTGCCACTCCACTAAAAACTACAGCAGCTCCCGAAATAAGCAGCGCACCTACTACTGCTATAGCAGTAACAAAAACTGCAAATACTATTGACACTAATGCAATTGCTACAGGAAGCGCTATCGGCGCCGCAAATATTCCAAGTATTATATACCATATAGCCTTCGAATTATTCTTCGGACCACCCTCGTTCTCAACCTTTTCCAGATGTTTTTCGCTTGCTTCATCTATTATTCTTGAAGCAACCTCGTCTACAGTACCAACCATCTGAGTTACATCCTGATTATCATCAACACCTGCATCCAGAAAGTATTCTGCATAGTATTTCATAGCATCATCATAATCCTCTTTAGGAAGCCTTCTAAGTTTTCTGGATAACTCTGACATAAATGTTAGTTTATTCATTGATTATATCCTTTCACCATTTCTTTCATCGATTCTTTCTACTCTCCTATAAGAATATCTATCTTATCCTTATAGGATTTCCATTCATTTCTGTAATAAATAAGGATTTTCTTACCTTCATCTGTTATTCTGTAATACCTTCTGTTACGTCCCTGAAATGGCTGATCGTATGTTTCAAGGTATTTCTCTTTCTGCAGTCTTCGTAGCACCGGATAAAGTGTCGATTCCGATATATCTATTAACTCTCTGACCTTTTGTGTCAGCGTATACCCATAAGAATCTCCTTTGGCGACTATTCCCAGAACACATGCATCAAGAAGCGGCGCAGCTACCTGGTACGTCATCTCGTTTCCTCCTTTTTAATAACATATGTTACGTATATTCAAATATAATAATGTTTGTTTAATAATATTATACAGCATATAATATTGTATACGCTCATAGTTGTCAAGCATTTTCACAAAAATATTTTTTAGTTTTTTACTATTCACTTTTACGAATATATATTATAATGATGAAGTAATTGCTAAACCAAAATTTTAATATTAAGGGGAGGGATTTTTCCATGTTAGAAAAAATGTTCAAGCTTAAGGAACACGGAACTGACGTCAAGACAGAAATCATAGCCGGAATCACTACATTTCTTGCTATGGCTTATATCCTGGCTGTCAATCCAAACATTCTTGGTAATGTAATGAATGCAAGCGGTGTATTTCTTGCCACTGCTATAGCATCTGCTATAGCCACTTTCGTTATGGCTTTTCTGGCTAATTACCCCATCGCCCTGTCAGCAGGAATGGGCTTAAATGCTTACTTTGCTTTTACAGTATGTCTCGGTGAATTATCAGATGTTCCGGACGCTTTTACTATCGCTCTTACAGCCGTACTTGTTGAAGGAATTTTCTTCATAGTTATTTCTATATTCAAATTCAGAGAGGCTATTATAAATGGTATCCCTCAAAATCTTAAATTCGGTATCACTACAGGTATCGGACTTTTCATAGCTCTTATAGGTCTTATAGGTGCAAATATCGTTATAGCAGATCCATCAACTACAATTACACTTGGAGATTTTTCTTCTCCTCAGGTTGTACTTGCGTTAATAGGATTCTTCATCATCGTAATTCTCAGTCATTACAATATAAAAGGTTCCGTACTCATTGGTATCATCGCTACATGGATTCTGGGAATGATAGCTGAGTCAATCGGCTGGTATAAAGTCGATGTAAATGCAGGAATCTTCAGTGTATTCCCAAGTTTTGCCGGAGGACTTAATCTCGGCGGTCTTGGTGAAACAGCATTCAAGTTCAACTTCTCATGGGTTGGATCTCATATCATTCAGTTCATAGCTATCGTATTCAGTTTCCTTTTCGTAGACCTTTTCGATACTGTCGGAACAGTTGTCGGCGTTGCTGACAAGGCAGGACTTCTAAAAGAAGACGGAACTCTTCCAAGAGCAGGAAAGGTATTCATGGCAGATGCCATAGGAACAACAGTTGGCGCCTGCCTTGGTACATCTACTGTAACAAGTTTCGTAGAGTCGAGTGCCGGAGTTGCTGCCGGCGGAAAGACCGGTCTTACTTCACTTACAACAGGAATCCTTTTCCTTGTTTCCATAGTGTTAAGCCCTATCTTCCTTGCTATACCAAGCTTTGCAACTGCACCAGCCCTCATATATGTAGGAATGCTTATGTTCTCCAGTGCTGCAAAGATTAAATTCGAAGGTGATATAGCAGACACTGCTAGCGCATACATGGCAGCTCTCATGATGCCTCTTACATATTCAATTGCTAATGGTATCATGTTTGGTGTTATCTCATGGGTAATCATTAAAGCATGTACAGGAAAAGCAAAGGATGTATCTCCTGTAATGTGGGTTATATTCGTACTCTTTGGTCTCCGTATACTTGCTCTCGTTACACATTTCCAGTAAAATATACAGCTATAAATTATCTTAAAACTAAAAGGAAAACATAGATGAAAGTTGTAATTGCAATCGATTCAATGAAAGGATGTCTCAGCTCCCTCGACTGCGGTAAAGCCGTAGCCGAGGGACTTAAACGCGCTATACCTGATGCAGATTACGTAGTACGTCCGCTGGCGGACGGCGGTGAAGGAACCGTAGAAGCTATTACCTCCGGACTTGGCGGAACATTTCGTGAGATAGAAGTAACCGGTCCTCTGGGTAAGAAAATAATGGCAAGATATGGAATCATTGATAATTCCGGTTCCGAGAATGCTCAGGAAGATGCCAACGCTCAGGAAACTGCCAATATTCAGGAAACTGCCACAAACCTTACTGCGATCATAGAAATATCTTCTGCCGCAGGACTTACACTTATAAGCGACATAGACAGAGATCCTATCAAAACAACCACCTATGGCATAGGCGAACTGATAAGTGATGCCATATCCATGGGATGCCGTAATTTTATTATCGGTCTTGGCGGCAGCGCCACAAATGATGCCGGCATCGGAATGCTGCAGGCTCTTGGAGCCACATTCTACGATGACAGAAAGAAGCCGCTTACCGGAGATAACGGTTATCTGACAGGAGGCGACCTGGAGTTTATACATGCTATATCATTTGAGAACTTCAATCCTCATATATCCGGATGCAAATTCAGGATAGCCTGTGATGTAAGCAATCCGCTATGCGGTGAAAATGGAGCAAGCTATGTATTTGGTCCTCAGAAAGGTCTCTTTGATTCTGAAATCCAGATAATGGACAAATGGATTGAAAACTTTGTTGCAACCTCCAGAGAAGCACTTAATACCGAAATCGATCCTGACTATCCGGGCTGTGGAGCAGCAGGAGGTCTTGGTTTCGCATTCAAATATTTCCTGGGTGGTAATCTTGAAGCTGGAAATAAAATAGTTATAGAAGAAACAAATCTGAAAAAATACTTAAGCGACGCTGATATCATAGTTACAGGCGAAGGCAAACTGGATGAACAGACCCTTATGGGTAAGGCACCTATAGGTATCGCCCACATAGCAAAGGTATTCAAGAAACCGGTTATCGCAATCGTTGGTTCCATATCCGCCGGATTCGACGGAGATAAACTCCCCGATGTAGATGCATACTTCCCGGTCATAAGAAGAAGCTGCACTCTGGAAGAGGCTATGGATCCTCACACTGCCCGGTCAAATATCGCCGCTACTACTGAACAGATATTCAGACTAATTAAAAAAATAGCACCTTGAGATAATTCAAGGTGTTATTTTTTTGCGTTGTCAATTTAATCTTCCTTAAAGAAAAGCTGCGCCGAAGCGCAGCTTTAAAAATCTTATAAGTCACTAAGAATCAATTCTTACTCACCCTTAGTTCCATCATAGAGGTCTACGAGACCCTGAAGATGAGCAAATCTCTTCTTAGAATTCTCCTCTGCCATAGCAAAGAGCTTATCAGCCTTATCCTTATTAACCTTCTGAAGGGCTGTGTAACGAGCCTCTCCTGCAAGGAATTCCTGATAAGGAACTGTAGCAGCCTTTGAATCAAGAGTGAACTTCTTCTCTTCAGCAGGGTTGAATCTGAACAGATTCCAGTAACCAGCATCAACAGCCTTCTTCTCCTCAGCCATAGCCT
>DOVG01000259.1 GCA_003520205.1 Lachnospiraceae bacterium | reverse complement strand
GCCATATTCGGACGGCCACCACCGCCACCTCCAACTATAGGAGCTATAGTCTTTATAACATTTCCAGCATGAACACCTGAAGCTACAGCATCATCAGATGCCATTACAATCAGACTTACCTTATCTCCTAGATCAGAAGCCATTATAATAGCTGACTTTCCAAGTTTGGCCTTGTAATCGTCGCCCAGCGTTCTCATGGCATTCATGTCAACGCCCTTAAGTATAAGTGGAAGAACCTTTATATCGCCTACTTCTACTACCTCTGACTCGGCACTGGACGCTTCAGCCTTAGCCATTTTATCCTTAAGACTCTGATTCTCAGACTGAAGACTCTTTATCTCCTCCATCATAGCTGAAAGTCTGTCCAGAAGCTTCGCAGGATCTGTCTTAACTATCTTAGCCGCTTCATTAAATCTGTCTTCTATATCAGCAAAGTACTTTGCCGCACCATCTGATGTAAGAGCTTCTATACGTCTAACGCCTGCAGCTACACCAGACTCTGAAGTAATCTTGAAGCTACCTATAACACTTGTATGTGGAACATGAGTACCACCACAAAGTTCGATAGACCAGTCACCCATATTAACAACACGAACTTCATCGCCATACTTCTCGCCAAACAGCGCCATAGCTCCTGTAGCCTTTGCTTCATCAAGGGACATAACCTTAGTTACAACAGGAAGATCAGCACCTATCTCTTTATTAACAAGCTCTTCTACCTGTCTTATCTCATCTATGGTCATAGCCTTATCATGAGAGAAGTCAAAACGAAGTCTTCCTTCTTCAACAAGAGAACCAGCTTGTTCTACATGATCTCCCAGAACAGTTTTGAGAGCTTTCTGAAGAAGATGTGTAGCACTGTGATTCTTACAGATATATGAACGTCTGTCAGAATCAACACTAAGTGTTACCTTATCGCCAGTTTTAAATGAACCACTCTTTACATATCCTATATGTGCAGTCTTCTTTCCTGCCACATGAATCGTATCCTTAACAACAAACTCTGAATTACCTGAGGTGATAATTCCTGTATCACCAACCTGTCCACCCATTGTTGCATAGAACGGTGATTTTTCTACAATAATAGTTCCCTGAGTTCCTTCTGAAAGAGAATCTACTAACGAATTCTCATCTGCGATAGCAACGATACCACTATCAGTAACCAATTCTGTATATCCTGTAAATTCTGTATCTTCGCTATCTTTTATAGCTTCGAATACATTAGCATCTGTTGAGAGATTCGCTGAGAAATTCTGATTATCCCTGGCTCTCTGCTTAGCTGCCTCCATAGCATCGTTGAAGCCGTTTTCGTCAACTGCTATGCCTTCTTCATTTGCCATCTCTACTGTAAGTTCAAGAGGGAATCCAAATGTATCATACAGATAAAATGCCTCGTCACCTGTGATTGCTTCCTTAGTTGCAAGCTTTCCATCAAGAATTTTCTTGAATTCCTTCATACCATTTTCAAGCGTACTCTCAAAACGAACTATTTCTTTATCTAATTCATTAAGTATAAAATCACGATTCTTTGTAAGAAGCGGATAGCTGTCATCATATACTTCATCTATATAAATCTTTGCAAGATCTATAAGCTGGTCCTTCTTTAGACCAAGTGTACGTCCATGCCTTACAGCCCTTCTTATCAGACGACGAAGCACATATCCTGCTCCTACATTTGACGGAAGAAGCTTTGCTGCATCACCTATCAGCATAACAGATGTACGCATGTGGTCAGCAAGGATTCTCATAGATTTTGTGAGCTTCTCATCCTCGCCATATTTTGCTCCCGAAGCTTTCTCTATAAAGCTTATAGCTGATGTAAAGAGGTCTGTCTGATATACATCCTTTGTTCCATTAAGGAATGCGAGGATTCTCTCAAGCCCCCATCCGGTATCTACATTTTTCTGCTTAAGTGGTGTGAGGTGTCCATCCTTATGTTTCTCATACTGCATAAATACATCATTTCCAAGCTCTGTGTATTTACCACAATCACATCCAGGACCACAATCAGGACCACAATCATCTACATCAGCGATATAGAACATCTCACTATCAGGACCACATGGACCATATTCAAGTCCCCACCAGTTATCTTCTGCCGGAAGATAATAGATATTTTCTTTCTTGAATCCTGACTTAATACGGCACTCAGCTCCTTCTTCATCACGAGGAGCATTATCATCACCGGCAAAAACCGTAGCAGCCAGATGGTCTGTATCAAATCCAAAAACCTCAGTAAGAAGCTCATAGCTCCATTTACATCTTTCTTCTTTGAAATAATCACCAAGACTCCAGCTTCCCATCATCTCAAAGAAAGTAACATGACTCTTATCACCCACAGAATCAATATCATTTGTACGTACACAGCCCTGCACATTACAAAGCCTTGTACCCATAGGATGCTTCTCTCCCAGAAGATATGGCATAAGAGGCTGCATACCGGCTACATTGAACATAACACCTGTTGAACCATCTGATACAAGTGATACGGCTCCAACATCCACATGTCCTCTTTCTTTATAAAAATCTATCCAGGTTTTTCTAAGCTCCTTAGAGGTAAATTGTCTCATTTTATTATTCTCCTATCATCCCAACATTATTACTTGGTAAATTATAACTGTTCAAACGATGAATTCTACTCACGGCGTGCGAGCTCATCGGTTATTTCCTCCCATGTAACGCCCCTCTCAACCATGAGCACCATTGCATGATATAAGAAATCCGCTATCTCATACTTTATTTCTTCCGGATCCGGATTCTTTGCTGCAATAACTATTTCTGTACATTCCTCTCCGACCTTCTTAAGTATCTTATCTATACCCTTATCAAACAGATAATTAGTATAGCTTCCTTCTCTTGGATTTGCTTTTCTGTCAGCGATTACCTTATATACATCTTCAAGCACAGTCAGAGGATTATCTTTTCTATTATTCTTCTTCTCAATAATCGGAGTAAAGAAGCAGGAATTATTTCCTGTATGGCATGCAGGTCCTATCTGTCTTACCTTAGCAAGAAGCGTATCCTTATCACAGTCTATACTAAACTCCATCAGATACTGAAAATGTCCTGACTCCTCTCCCTTAGTCCAAAGCTTCTGTCTGCTTCTCGTCCAGTAAGTCATTAGTCTCGTTTCAAGAGTTTTCTTATAAGACTCTTCATTCATATATGCCATCATAAGAACTTCATTTGTCTTATAGTCCTGAACTATACAAGGAACAAGACCTTTATCATCAGTTTTAAATTCACTGAAGGATAATTCGTTAAATGTATAAAGTGACTTAATATATCCAGACATAGCATCTAACGAATCAACAACCTTTTCCTCAAATCTCTCACGGCCTTCTTTAAAAAGCTTTTCATCTGGAACATATATGAAATCTGCTCCTGCATATATGAGTTTCTTTATATCCTCAAGTCTGGCTCCCGGTCTCAAAACATCTGTCACTATAGGAAGCGCTATTATCTCATTAACCGCTTTTATAACAGGAACAAAATCATCAGTTTCAATAAAATCATTTTCTACCTTACTGCTGATATAAATATAGCCCTTACCAAGCAACTGGTCAGACTTTGCTTTATCCAGTACATTTTCTAAATTAACACTATTCATAAATTTTCCCTCAACATTATTGATATAAGACTGTGCCTCGTTTTTTATAAAGCTCCCTTAGTTGAAAGAAGTCCACCTTCAAGTCTGGGATCATATCCTGTCGCTATATCCAGAGCATTAGCAAATGCTTTAAATGCTGCTTCTATAATATGATGATTGTTCACTCCATCCAGCTGCTTTATATGCAGATTCATTTCTGCACTATAGCTGACTGCATAGAAAAATTCTCTCGCCATTTCTGTATCAAACTGTCCTACCTTTGGAACAGTCAGATTCAGATCAAAATTAAGATATGGTCTTCCTGACAAATCTATAGCGCACATAACAAGAGTCTCATCCATCGGCATAACGAAAGAGCCATATCTCTTTATCCCTGCCTTATCACCGACAGCTTCCTTTATAGCCTTTCCAAGAACTATACCGGTATCTTCTATAGTATGATGTGAATCAACCTCCAGGTCACCCTTTACAACACAGTTCATATCAAAGAATCCGTGTTTTGCGAAGCTCTTAAGCATGTGGTCAAAGAAGCCAACTCCGGTGTCCACATTACTTACACCTGTACCATCCAGATTTAAAGCAAGCTTTATATCTGTCTCAGCTGTTTTTCTTTCTATACTCGCTTTTCTTTCTGCCATATTATAATCCTCTCTGTTTATAATACTTACTTAAATCTAACCGCAATAGAATTTGCATGTGCTGTAAGTCCCTCAGCTTTTGCAAATAACTCAATATCTTCATGTACGGCTCTGAGAGCATCTTCTGAATAATTAATAA
>DOVG01000184.1 GCA_003520205.1 Lachnospiraceae bacterium | reverse complement strand
TCAGAAGATTTAAGACTCCGTGGACCGGGAGATTTCTTTGGCATAAGACAAAGCGGAGAGATGAATTTTAAGCTTGCTGATATTTATAATCATGCGGATATGCTGAGATTGGCTCAGGATATATCTATCGAATATGGAAAGGAGCTGCTGGGAAAGATTAATCTGTAATACATTTCCCGTATAACATAATGAAAGAGAATAAGTGGTTAAAGATTATAATTATAATACTTCTTGTTATAATAATCGGACTTTTGATATATCTGATAGTCGATAAGAAGAAATCTTCTGAAGATATATACAGTGTTAATCAGGAAGACCTTGATGCATCCCCGGAAAGTCTGAATGAAGTTTCAACTGACGCGACAGACACGGATGGAGATTCCGTGACGGTTGTATCAGTTGAAAAGAAGGATACATCTAAAGAAGACTATAGAAAATATGCCTGTTATGCAGAGATAAGAACCGGCAGTTCTTGGCAGGATAAGGATAAGTATATATATCAATTTGAGGTTGATGTAAGAAATCAGTCGAAGGAAGATATAAAAGACTGGGAAGTAAGATTAGAGGATTTTGCTGGAACTGAGATGAAAGATGGATGGAATGCCGAGTATAATCTAAAAGAGAAAACTCTTTATTGTACTCCGATGGATTATAATAATACCATTCCGGCGGGGCAGACAGTGAATTTTGGTTTTCAGGCAGCTTTTCAGAGTGATGATATGGGAAAGGCTGAAAAGAAAGCTGTACTTTATATAGACGGCAAAAAGTACGAGAAGGAAAAAGAAGAAGTAACAACACAGTCGAAAGAGGAAAAAGAAGAGTCAAAAAAAGAAAAGAAAGCTCTGGAAAAAGGAACGCCTCTTGAGAATCATGGAGCTCTTCAGGTTAAGGGAACTGATATAGTTGATAAAAATGGTGACAAGTATCAGTTAAAAGGAATCAGTACTCATGGACTTGCCTGGTTCCCTGAATATGTAAATAAAGATTCCTTTAAAACGCTCAGGGATGACTGGGGAGCTAATCTTATAAGACTTGCAATGTATACTGCAGAGTCGGGCGGATATTGTCAGGATGGAGACAAAGATAAGCTTAAGTCTCTTGTGGAAAATGGTGTAGACTATGCCAGTGAGCTTGGTATGTATGTGATTATAGACTGGCATATACTAAGTGATAATAATCCGAAGATAAATCAGGATGAAGCAGTTAGTTTCTTTGATGAGATGTCAGCTAAATACAGTGATTATGATAATGTTCTGTATGAGATATGTAATGAACCTAATGGCGGAACTACGTGGTCTGAGATAAAAGAATATGCTGAGGAGGTAATTCCTGTTATAAGAGCAAATGATAAGGATGCCATTATAATCGTAGGAACTCCTACATGGTCACAGGACGTGGATATTGCTGCTGAAGATCCTATTAAGGATAGTGAGAATATAATGTATACGGTACATTTTTATGCGGCTACGCATAAGGATAATATACGTAATAAGGTTAAAACTGCACGGGATAAAGGTCTTGCCGTCTTTATTTCGGAGTTCAGTATATGTGATGCTTCAGGTAATGGCGGCGTAGACTATGATTCTGCGGATGAATGGATGAAGCTTATAAATGATTATAATCTGTCCTATGCAGGATGGAATCTTTCTAATAAATCTGAAACATCAGCGCTCATATCTCCTGGTTGTGATAAAACATCTGACTGGAGTGATTCTGATCTGTCAGAAACAGGTAAATGGTTAAAAGATACTATTGGAAGATAATAGTTGAAATAAACAAATAATCTATGTTATAGTAAAGGTTGGTAATAATATGCGAGTAATAGCTGGTTCAAGAAGAAGTCTTCCGCTTAAGACATTAGAGGGAGATGCAACAAGACCTACTGCAGACAAATACAAAGAAACTCTTTTTAACTGTATCCAGATGGATGTTCCCGGATCGGTTTTTATGGATCTTTTTTCAGGCAGTGGTTCTATAGCTATAGAAGCCCTTTCAAGAGGAGCTAAGAGAGCTATACTTGTTGAGAACAGTAAGGATGCCCTTGGAATTATAAAGGACAATATTCATTTTACGAAGTTTGAAGATGAGTCAGAGATTGTCAGATCAGATGTAATAAGCTATCTGCGACGACTCGACAGAATAGATGCGGATATTATTTTCATAGATCCTCCTTATGGTAAGGGACTTGAGAAAGAAGCTGTGCTTGTTCTTGATTCAAAGAAGTTCAAAAATGAAGATGCAATTATTATCATAGAAGCTAGGCTAGACGAAGACATGAGCTTTATAGATGATACTGGTTTTGTTATTTATAAAACAAAGAATTATAAGACTAACAAACATGTATTTCTATCCATAAGAAGCTGATCTTAAGATAGCTGGATAGGAGATGACATGAGTGCAGTTGTATATCCCGGAAGCTTTGATCCGGTTACGCTGGGACATATGGACATAATAAGCCGTTCCTCAAGGGTTTTTGATAAAGTTGTGGTATGCGTTCTTAATAATGCTGCAAAAAAAACTCCGTTGTTTTCTCGTAATGAACGTGTTAATATGTTAAAGGATGTTACCAGGGATTTTGACAATGTAATTGTAGAAGAATACAGTGGTCTTCTGGTGGATTTTGCAAAAGAAAATGGAATTAGTATTATCGTCAGAGGATTAAGGGAGTTAACTGATTTTGATAGTGAGCTTCAGATGGCTCAGGGAAATCATATGGTATCTCCTGATATAGAAACCATATTTATGGCTACAGATCCCAAATTCTCTTTTATCAGTTCAAGTATGGTGAGAGAGTTTGCAAGCTATGGAAGATCTGTGAAGGGATTTGTTCCTGATAAGATAATTCCATATATAGAGTCGAAGGTAAAGATTAATCAGTAGGAGGATTTTTAAAATGGGTAAAAAGGGCGTTGAAGAAATGATCGATGAAATAGAGGTATTTATAGAGAATTGTAAGTATCAACCTCTGTCATCTAATAAGATCATCGTTCCTAAGGATGAACTGGATCGTATGCTTAATGAGCTTAAGCTTAAGCTTCCAAGCGAGATAGAAAGATGCAAGAAGATAATGCGTAATAAGGAGGCTATACTTGCTTCAGCAAGAACTCGTTCTGATGCCATTATATCCGAATCTGTTAATGAGGCTAATAGACTTGTTGATTCTCATCATATAACAGAGCTTGCAAATGCAAGAGCTAATGAGATAATCGAATCAGCAAGAGATGAGGCTTCCCAGATAGTTGGCGATGCAAATGCAGAAGCTACTGAAGTTCGTATGGGAGCTATGCTTTATACTAAAGAAAAGATTAAGGATATTCGTGATTTCCTCAGATCAACTATCGAGGCAGAAAATGAGAA
>DOVG01000207.1:2963-14000 GCA_003520205.1 Lachnospiraceae bacterium | reverse complement strand
TTCGGTATACAAAAGGGCTGTGAAATATACTGAGGTAAATAAAAAGAAGGTGATATTTGCCGATATGCATAGTGATACTGTGCCATATAGTATGCAGAGCATGTATGACAGACTGAAGGAAGAGGGCTTTGATATAAGTGTTTATTGTCGGAATATGTCTGAAATTGGCACTATAGAACTGATAAGATTTATCAAGACCTTTATGAAGGAGTATGCAGCTGCAGGTTATGTATATATCTGCAGCTATTTTCTTCCGGTCTCTTCCTGTAATAAAAGGGCTGAGACTAAAGTAATCCAGCTCTGGCATTCTGGCGGACTCCTTAAGAAAATGGGATATGATACTAAGGATGATATTCCTAAGAATTATAAAGGAAATGTAACAGCAAATTATGATCTTGTTACAGTAAGTTCTGAAGAGTGTGTGCCTGTATGGGAGAAAGCACTTAAGCTGCCTGAAGGTATTACCAAAGCAACCGGACTTGCCAGAACAGATATATATTATAATGATGAATGGAATTATGAAAAAAGAGAAGAGTTTTACAGTATTTATCCTGAAGCAAAAGGAAAAAGGGTAGTTCTTTATGCGCCTTCTTTTACAGGAAATGCTGCAAGTCCTGAGTGTGTCGGACTGGATGAGGTAAGAAAAGTTTTTGAAAATCTGACTGAGAATTATTATTTGATAATAAAACCCCATCCACATCTGAGAGAGAAGTACCCGGAGTATTTTAAGGGTAGAGCTATGACTCTTTCAACAGAAGATATCCTGCCTGTTACAGGTGTTCTTATAACAGATTATTCGTCAGTATTATTTGATTACTCTTTATACAGAAAGCCATTTATACTTTTTACTCCGGATATAGAAGAGTATAAGAAGACCAGAGGGTTTTACGTTGACATAGAAAAATTTCCAGCCCCTATAGCAAAGACTGGAAGTGAATTAGAAAGAATTCTTAAAGAAAAAACCTATTTTGATTATAGTGAACAGGATTATGAGGATTTCTGCAGTAAATACATGGGAGCATGTAAGGGCTGCAGCGTTGACAATATACTTAAAGAGGTGGAGCAGTTATAGGTTATCATCCATGTTATGAATACTGATTATTCCGGATATATACTCCTGTATGCGTTTAAGATCTTTTACCGATAGGTTGACTGCCTCATTCTTTATGATATCTTTAAGCGGTTTCTTTTCTTTTTTACCATAGAAGAGCTCGTCGACAGAGATATCATTATTAATACAAATGTTGTACAGTGTACCAAGACTTGGATTCTTTCTGCCGTTTTCAATGCCGGAAAGATAACCGATACTTATGCTTCCGCGCTCGGCAAAGACACTTTGGGTAACATGTCTTTCTTCGCGGATATTTCTTAGTCTGGTTCCTATTATTTCAAATGTTTTTTCGTCACATACTATTATAGTATCATCGTTTTTCATCATATATCTCCTGAAAAATGGATGGTTACAAGGTTATTAAACCTTTAGTTTCAAACTATAATTATGATAAAACATATAAAGTAAAAAATAAAAAGACTGACAGAACTAATTTATTTACTGTCAGTAAAATAAAACGCTTAATTAGTGTTTGATTTAAAATATGAAAAAATGTATACTGATTGTTACTATAAATAGTTGTTGCTCTTAAGGAGACAGATAGAAATGAATAAAAAATCAATTACGGATTTTCTGCAGAAAAATATGTCTGCTCTTGCAGTGCCGATGGTAATGATAATAATAGGCTTATTCTTTATTATGATGCCGGGCAGTGCTATAGGTTTTACTGTTAAGATAATCGGAATAATATTTGTTGTTATCGGGCTTGTAATGTCCGGTACACTGATAGCGGCATACTCGTCGGTTACACTTGCTATATCTATCATACTTATATGTCTTGGAATTATATGTATAGCATCCGCCGGAACTGTTGCTGCATTTATAATCAAGCTGCTTGGAATAATTATTATAGTTAATTCAGCGCTCAGAATTCATGACGTATATGCAATAAAAGGAATTACGGATAAATTCATGTTGTATGTGTTAAATGATATCATTACACTTGTGTTGGGAATTATTCTAATCGTAATGCCGATGAGCGCAGCAAAAGTATTTGTCGTAATAGTGGGAGTATTGATGCTTATTCTGGGAGTGTCCAATATTCTGGCAGTTGTTAAGATATATAGAGACGGACGATTCGTAGATGACGGATCAGATGTAGTCTGGGAGGAATAAAGTGAGAGTAGGAATGGGATATGATGTACATAGACTTGTAGAAGACAGACCCCTGATTCTGGGAGGAATTAATATTCCTTATGAGAAAGGGCTTCTGGGACATTCTGATGCTGATTGTCTTGTACATGCTATAATGGATAGTCTTCTTGGAGCGGCAGCTCTGGGCGATATAGGAAAGCATTTTCCGGATACAGATGAACGCTTCAAGGGAGCAGATAGTATAAAGCTGATGGAATATGTAAGAGATATGCTTACTGAAAAGGGGTATCAGGTGGGTAATGTTGATGCTACGATAATTGCCCAGAGACCTAAGATGCGGCCTTATATAGATGCTATGAGAGAAAGAGTTGCTGAGGCGCTTAAAGTAGATATAGACAGGATAAATATAAAGGCAACAACAGAAGAAGAACTTGGATTTACTGGAGAAGGATTAGGTATATCCTGCCAGTCAATTGCACTTATTGAAGAAATATAAAGGAGAGAAGAAGTGGACAGATACGATGAGAGAATTATAATTGGAAAAACAGAAGCAGGGCAGATAGCTCTTCTGGTGCTTTCGATTCTTGTGGCTGTTATCGGAGCGGTTTTGCTTCTGATCATACCACCTATAGGACTTCTCGTACTTGCAGCCGGGATAGCAGCTTCTGTATATGTGAAGGATGGTCTCAGTATAGAGTATGAGTATATTTTAACTAATGGTGATATTGAGGTTTCAAAGATAGCTGCAAAGAAACGCCGTAAGACTGTAAAGGAAATAGAGGCTACTAAGGTTACTAAAATAGAATATGCATCAAATGACAGCGTAAAAAATGATATTTCTATAGGAAAGAGCAAGGTTAAAAGATACCTCGCTCCTGAAGAAGATGGAAAAGTAGTAGCTGTTTATTCGGGCGAAGGAGACAATTCGGAAATAACACTTCTGGATCTGAATGATAAGTGTATAGATCATTTAAAAGCTATATATAAGACAAGATGTTTATTGAAATAAAAAAACAGATGCAAATCCATAAAGATTTGCATCTGTTATAAATTTATCTAAATCATGGATCAAGTGGTATCATTTTAAGCCCTTTATACATTTTAGTGTACAAACTTTTTTCATCTTTGTACAGCATGGTTCCTCTGGAACCGTCACGAATGATATATGCATACTTGTTCTTCTGAACATTCATGTATAATACCTCATCAACATTAAGCTCCTGGGCTTTGACTTTGGCAGTATACACATTAACAGGCTCCAGCTTATACTTTTTGATTGCTTGTTCTACAGTCATGTCAAAACCTCCTTACTAGTTAATTCTTAATTAGAGTATATGGTAAAAGTTGCACAAAGTCAACTGTTAAAATCTCACAAAAATATAAAAATATGACAAATTATTATCCAAAATTCGAAGAACAACTTAATACCTTAAAAGAAAAGAAAATAAGACCAAGACTTCTGATTCAGGCATGCTGCGCACCCTGCAGTTCGCATTGTCTGGAGCTTCTTACAGAGTATTTTGACATTACAGTATACTATTATAATCCGAATATAGATGAATATGAGGAGTATAGTAAAAGAATAAGTGAGTTGAAGAGATTTGTTAATGAAGCAGACTTTGCAAATGGTGTAACTATAATTGACGGAGGATATGAACCGGAGGTTTTCTATGAGATGGCCAGAGGTCGTGAAGATCTTCCGGAAAGAGGCGCCAGGTGTTATGACTGCTATAAGCTCAGAATGAAAAAAACGGCAGAATACGCTTTAGAAAAAGGCTACGACTTTTTTACTACGACCTTATCCATAAGTCCATATAAGAATTCTGATTGGATAAATGAGATAGGAATGAATCTTGAAAGAGAAATGATGGAACACAGTCAGGGAAAATGCCCCATCTTTCTCTTTAGTGATTTCAAAAAGAAGAATGGATATAAAAGATCCATCGAACTCTCGAAAGAGTATGGTCTATACAGACAGAATTACTGTGGTTGTAAATTCTCCAGAAGAGACTCAAGCTCAGGTATTGAAAACTCGTAATCTTTGTTGCAGAAATCGCAATGAAGATTTACGGGTTTTTTATCATCTATCATAGACTGGATTTCTGTTCTTCCGATGCTGATGAGTGCTTTTGTAACTCTGTCACGACTGCAGTTACAATGGTATGCTGTACTGCGTGTCTCTTCTATGGATATATCTGTTCCGAAGATTTCTTCACCCAGTATGCTTCGCATCATATCTTCAGGAGTTTTTCCTTCGTTAAAGAAATCAGTAACAGAGGATATCTCGGATAAACGGTATTCCAGCCTGGTTATAGTTTCTTCTGAAGCAAAAGGAAGAAGCTGTATTATAAATCCGCCGGCGTGCTTTATACTAAGATCTCTATCTACGAGAACACCGAGTCCGACAGAGGTCGGTATCTGTTCGCTCTCTGCATAATAATATGTCAGGTCATCTCCGATTTCTCCGGTAACGAGAGCGGTCTGACCAACGTATGGTTCACTGATTCCTTCGTCTCTGATAACAGTAAGTATACCTTTTCCTACGGCTCTTCCAACATCAAGATGACCATTTTCCTTAAGTGGAAGATCAACAGAATTATTATATACGATACCCTTCACATTTGATTTTGCATCGGCTGTTACAGTTATACTTTTTATAGGACCATCTCCGGATACCTTCAGAGTCAGTACATCAGTATCATTTTTACACATGGCGCCCATAAGTGCCCCACCGGTGAGCAGTCTTCCGAGAGCTGCACTTGCAAGAGGGCTTGTGTTATGGATTCGTCTTGCCTCTTCGACAGTAGCTCTTGTATATCCGGCTATAAATCTTATCTCATTGCCTGCTGCAAGACCTTTGATGATATAATCTTTCATTTCTTACTCCTTGATTAATCTGTTTCTTTTGACACCTACGTCATTAAATACTTATGACAGTATAATGTCATAGCTGTCAAAAGTCAAAAAGTACCTTTTGTTACACAAACCCAAAATAAAAGATACAAATAAAAATATATGTGGTACAATACAGGTATCGACTAATTCTTTACTTATGAGGTACACTATAAAATTTTACAGGAGAAGTATTTATGAATAGTATAATAGGGGTTCATTTCTGGGAAAGACAAGCGAGACTATCTCTATGTGATGCTGAATCAGTAAGCACAGCTCAGCTGGATCTTCCATCGGATATCAAGCGATTAAATATAATCGCAAATGATTTCGCACTCAAAAAAGCATTTGAGGTTATAGATTCGTTTATAAAAGAGAAAATGGGAATCAGTGAGTACAGACTCCTTATGTGTGTTTCAGATGATACTGGTCTGAAGGAGATACAGGGACTCTATAGATGTGCAAAGGAGTGTGATATAGAAGTTGTAGGAACTGTTACAGAAACTATGGCTATGGCATATTATTCCTACATCGAATTCGGCGCTTCGGGACCGGTACTTATGACATTTGCTTCACCGGCTAAGCTGGCTGTTGCAGAGTATTACATAGAAGAGGGACTTGTAGAGAAGGAAGATACTTATATAGCGGGAAGATGGAATGGAACTTCTCTCGCTAAAGCAGAGTTTCTGACTCCGTCAAGCAGTCGTCTCTTTGATATGACTGATGCTCCGATAGTTCTTTGCTCGGGTACCATGGATAGAGCTTTAAGCTTTGATCAGGCACTCAAGAATCATATAAGTACTTCTCAAGCCTTTTACAATCCGAATATTGAATTCAAAATGATTGATAGTCAGTCGGTTATAGAAGGAACAGGATTTATATGTGGTAAACTGGAAAGAAGACCGGCATTTCAGGGAATAAATGCAGTAGATACTTTGTCACCATATGAACTTCTTGTAGGGATAAATGGAGAGATGTTTCCGGTTATCGGAGCTGATAAAGTAATTCCATGTGAAGAGGAAATCGAGATAGAGAGGTATCCGGAATCTGATAAGCCATATGAGGATATTCGACTATATGAGAGAAGAAACAACAGCTTTGTACAGATATGCAGGCTAAATGCTTCCAAGGAACAGGCAGAGGCGCTTTATAAGAAGCCTGTAAAGCTGAAGATATCCGCGGACGGTGTGAGAAAACTGAAGCTGGATATCAAAGCAGTTCTTGGAGATAATGGGTTGAACCTGAAGATTCCTGATGATATTATTGATACGGTGGAAGAGACAGGAGATGAAGAGAACATCGAAGACTTTATCGCTCATATACTTCCGATAGTAGATGATCTGGAATATGCTGTAAAGTATGCGAAGGATGGAGATAATCCATATATTCAGGGAATACTCAAAACATATAATAAGGCGATTCAGATATTAAATGATAATGGCGTTACACTTATTAATGGTGAAGGTGAGCCTTTTGATTATAATTATCAGACTGCGGTGGCACATGTATCTGATATAGAGCTTCCGGATAATACGGTCAAGCAGGTCATGCAGGCTGGATATATCTATAAGGGAAAGGTTATAAGGACTGCATCAGTTATAGTTGCAAATTAAAAGGATTTAATAGATTTAGCAGATTTTCAGGGGCTGAATATGAATAGAAATATACAGGTTCTTAAGGATAATATATATAAAGGTTTTGTAGGCAGAGAAGAAGTAGTTGAAAATGTAATAACTGTACTTCTTTCAGGCGGTCATATTTTGATAGAAGATGTTCCGGGAGTTGGTAAAACTACATTGGCAAAGCTTATAGCCCGTTCAGTAGATGTAAGTCTGGCCAGAATACAGTTTACCCCGGATACTCTGCCATCAGATATAACAGGTGTTTCAGTTTTTGATGATGCCACCTCTGATTTCAGGGTTATAAAAGGACCTATACATAATAATATAGTAATAGCAGATGAGATAAACCGGGCATCTCCAAAGACTCAATCCGCTCTTTTAGAAGCTATGGAGGAAAAACAGGTTACTATAGATGGTAAAAGTTTCGTGCTTGAAGAACCATTTATGGTTATTGCTACTGAGAATCCGGCTGAACAGATAGGAACATATCCGCTTCCGGAGGCTGAAATGGATCGTTTCATGATGAAGATATCCATAGGATATCCGGATATGGATAATCAGATGATACTTGCGCGAAAATATCTGGATGGTATTCTGGATGAAGAAGTCACACCTGTGCTGTCTTCCTCGGATATAATGAATATGAGAGAAGAAGTAAAGTCTGTTATTATGACTGATGAAGTGATAAAATACGCCCTTTCTATAGTGGACAGAACAAGGATTATGTCGGAACTGGAGTATGGACTCAGTCCCAGAGCGGGACTGGATCTGCTTATAGCAGGTAAGGCGCATGCTTATATAGCAGGACGGGATTATGTGATTCCTGAAGATATAATAGATATGTCAAAGGTCGTTCTGCCACACAGAATGGTTCTGACAACTCAGTCGCTCATGAACAGATATACTGCTGACCAGTTGATTAATGAAGTACTTGAGAAAACTGTAAGACCTAAATGAAATCTGATAGCAAATCTTCAAAAGACAAAAGAATACATGTATCATTCGGAAGACATGGAAGATACTCACGACCGATTATTTATTTGATAATGCTGATATTATCAGTGGTATTAGTAAGTAACAGGGGCGGAGCGTTTTTCTATGTCTTTTTTTACGGTATGATTATTTATTTGCCGATATCATTTTTATATTTAGTGTATGTGGCTTATTCCATCAGGATATCTCAGGAACTTGATGAAAGACTTTTTAGAAAAGGCTCCGATAGAACTTATAAGCTTATCATAGAAAATGCTGGGCTTCTTCCTGTTGGTTCCATATCTTTACTTATATCGGATACTGCTGCAACTTTTAGAGAATGCTTTACTGACAGATTATATAGTCTTATGCCACATGAAGTAATAAGACTTGATAATGTGCTTTTTTGCAGGTATGCAGGTAGTTATGAGATAGGAATATCGGATATTCAGATAAGGGACCCTTTTAAGATTATTGAAGTTACATATAAAGTAAGCACGCCATTAAGAGTGAGTGTACTTCCTCAGGTTACAGACATAGCCGTAACAGATATCAATAAAATATATTCAGATATGGGGCTGAAGGCAGTCGGTATAGATGAGGACTTTCTTGGAAATGATCTTAGAAAGTATATGCCGGGCGATAGCAGGAATACGATACACTGGAAGACCTATGCAAGAACTAAAAAGCTTTATGTAAGACTGCCGGAGAAAAAAACATCGCAGATGTTGAGTCTCGTTATTATAAAGGACAGTATACTTCCGGGTGAAGAGGGGCTTATACGAAGAGACTATTTTCTGGAATATATAGTGTCTATCATGAATTATTTTGCAAGAAACAGAAAACCTTTGGAAATTGTTTATTATGATTCAGGTGTTAAAAGCTGTATCATAGATGGTTATGACAGTTTTCAGAAGGCTTATTATGATGTGATCAGAAGGATTATCTCTAAACCTATGTCAGACGAAGAGACAGGACTGGCAGATATAAAGGAAAATGTATCATCCAGAAAACTGGTAATTAAAGAGAAGGATATGGTTATATGTCAGAGCTGAAGAAAAATATAATTATATATGTGCAGTCTGCTCTGTTTTTTATCTGTCTTATTATTCCGGGACTTGAGATAGTATATGATATGGGTATATTCAGGATAAGCAGGTTTTATTTTGGATGCTACTGTTTTATGTTTCTTATGATCAGACTGGTATTATCTTTGGTTGAGAAGGATAAGATGGTTATATGGCTGTCTGTTCTTACAGCCGGTATTATCATGGCGATTTTTAGAGATGTTGAATTAATTGAAAATATTATTATCGCATTAATATTCTTTCTGTTGTTTTATCTGTTTGTTATAAAGAAGATTGATCGTTTTGGATGGATTGTCGTGGCAGTTTTAATGCTTGGTTTCTGGATGAAGAAGGGAATGCCGCCGAAGATAGTTTCGGTATGTCTGTTTGTAAGTCTTATATATGGAATAATGAAGCTTACTGACAATATGTCTGAATATTACTCATTTGTAATATTACTTATAGGTATGCTCACTTTATGTATTCCGGCTAAAGATACTCCTATTCAGTGGAATGGTATAAAAAGAACTATCTCATTTGTCAGAGAAAGCTCGTTCAGGATAGTAAGTGAAGCTGAATATTTTCTCGAAGGACTGACTGATTTTAATGGTGCTCATAAAGGCTACTCAGATATAGGAAGACTTACCGGGAGAATAACAGGTAAGGGAAGAGAAGAACTTATAGTTAGAAGCAGCGGAGAAAACAAATGCAGATATCTGAGTGGAGGAGTATATAAAACATTAACCGTAAAAGGAATGACTGATAAAGAGTCCATGATTGAAACTGGAAGTGAATGGTTTGTTGATTATATTAATTCTCTTTATAGAGCTGATATAAATAAATATGAGGCGGCATGTTTTTCCAGGATAGAAAAAATGGATATAGAATACAGATATATACATACGAGAGATATTTTTGTCCCCGAGAGGTTTTTGTATTATAATAATGATATACCGTCTTTGGGAAATAAATACGGTAGAGGATTTAGCTATTCAGTAGATTATATGGCTATAGACTATGCCAGTCCGTATTATTTGAAGGTTATTGATAGTGCGGCATCAGGGGACATGGTATATGGCTCATATGAGGAAATAAAGGATTATGTCAGAACAATATACAATATAGATATAAAAAAAATCATCTCAAAAGAGGATTACGACAGAGTGGTCAGCTGCATTTCTGATAGCGGGACCTTTGAAGAGTATCTTGATACATCACTTCTTACACCGGAAATACAGGAGCTTACATCTGAAGTAACAAAAGATGCAAAGACGGATTATGAAAAAGCTAAGGCAATAGAGACATATCTTCGTGGCTACAAATATGATACAAGTGTAGATCTTAAAGACAGCGATAATTATGTGGAGAGTTTTCTTTTTGAGAGCTGCAGTGGTTACTGCATTCATTATGCATCAGCTATGGTTCTCATGCTTCGCTCGGCAGGCATTCCATCAAGATATATCAGTGGTTTTCTGAAGCCGGATAATCATAAACAGGAGAAAGAAGAGATAATATCAGGTGACTCGGCACATGCCTGGGTTGAGGCTTATCTGAAAGGGGTAGGATGGATAAGACTTGAGCCAACCAGAATTATGAGGAGAGCTGAAGGAATTACCTGGGGGCTGGAAATTGTGAGTACAGAAGAAACGTCCGGTGATATTTTAGAAAACTATCAGGCGGGCTTTGACCAGGGACAGTATTATATCGAAGAACATCATTTGGCAGAAAATGATGAAATACCTCTAAATACAGTATCCAAAACTTCTGCTCGGGATAGTGAACTAAAATTCTACTTGAGAGTATTCTTTAGATTTGGCAGATATATTCTGATAATGCTTGGCTTCATGATGCTTATGCTGATTATATATAGAGGAGCTAGAATGTATTTGTATATTAAAATGCAGCCTGAAGAAAAACTAAAGGAAAATATAAGAATAGTATGTAGAAGACTGGATAAGCTTATGCCGGAGGGAGAAGAGGCAGATTCGGTTATGGATTATCTGAGGGTAATAGATGATGATAATACCAGAAATGAACTTCGGAGTATATTTGATGAATATTACAGAGTCAGGTTCAGGGGAGATGCCCCTTCGGAGGAGTTAATTAGTAGAGCCAGAAGTTTCAGGCTTGAACAGTGATAAAGGAGATAAGTTATGTATTGTAGTATATGTGGGAATAAACAGGAAGAAGGTGCGGCATATTGTCCGTACTGCGGAGCCAAGATAATTCAGGCTGGTCAGACTGGTCAGCCGGCTCAACCAAACCAACAGACCCGACC
>DOVG01000207.1:0-2813 GCA_003520205.1 Lachnospiraceae bacterium | reverse complement strand
GGTAACAAACCGAAGAAGAAAACCTCAACAGGAGTCATAATAGGTATAATCTGTGGAGTGTTTGGTTTTCTTCTTATTATGGCGCTTCTTGTAGGCTTTGTTGTCAGGAGAATATATGTCAAGGTTAAGGAAGAATCAGAATCTGCTATACAGGAAAGTATTACCACGGAAGAAGTAACAGAAGTTTCTACAGAATATTCCGAGGCAACAGAAGTAGAGGTGACAAAGGAAGCGACTACGGAAGCAACAACAGAGGCGACTACAGAGATGACTACGGAAGCTTCGGTACCTGAAGATCCTTTAAAAGACGTAAAGGCGGCATATATAAGTCTTCTGTCAGAACATGCATCAAAGATTAATGCGTATAACTGGCAGTACGGATATAACGAGGGGAACTCCTGCCCTATAGCTATAGATGATTTAAATGGCGATGGAACTCCGGAACTTATCTTCATGGAAGCGGAAAATCAAAGCGTTGCAGGCTTTAGCATATATGGATATGAAAATGGGGCAGTAAAGCAACTTTTTGATTATACTCAGATAGACGCAGAGGTAGCAGGAGGAACAGTATTCTATATAGCAAAGCTGAAGGAAAATAAGGGACTTTTTGTATATGAGTCTATAGTTGATGAGGGTTCAGATGAACTGTTTTATAAGATAAGCATAGAAGAGGACGGAACATATAAAAAGGGTAAAGATTATAGTAGAAGATCATATCCAAATGATGATTATACAGAAACGGTAGTTACCTACACAAAAAATGATAAGGAAATCAAAGAAAGTAAATTTAATTCATACGTAAATGAGAAGCAGGATCAGATAGAGTATTTTCTTATGAATTCTGAGGGAACGGATATAAGTACTCTGGTAAACAGCAAGGGTAAAGTGAGTCTGTCTATGGATGAAGCATTAAACCAGCTTAAGGAAAATGCAGCCTCATCAGGGCAAAGTGCTCCATCATCAGATGACTCAGGAGAGAAACTTCCGGTTGATGAATCTATAGGATTTGTATTTGCCAGTGGAGCGGGAGCCTGGGGTACAGGAGTTGCTATAAGTGCAGATGGAGAGTTTAAGGGTAGTTATCATGATTCTGAAATGGGAGAAACCGGTGATGATTATCCGAATGGAACTATATATGTGAGCAACTTTAGCGGAAAATTTAAAAACATTCAGAAGATAGATGATTATACATATAAAATGGAACTTGATTATTATGATACTGATAATGAACCGGGAACGGATGAAATAAGGGAAGATATTCATTATGTTTATTCGGAACCATATGGTATATCAGGAGGAAAAGTTTTCTATCTGTACCTTCCCGGAAAACCGGTATCAGAATTAAATAAAGAATTTATAGGCTGGTCCTATGGTGTAATAGGGGATATAAGTAATGACAGCACATTAAAAACCTATGGGCTTTACAACGAAGCCATGGGAGAAGGTTTCTTTGTTTATTGATTCATATGTTTTTTCATTAGCTCGTCAATCATTGCATTTTTTTCTTTAAGACAAGGATCATTTTTGTGACTTTTTGAGCAGTGACCAGAGCAGTGAGGTGCATCCGGACAGGCTCCGCAGGTTCCGTGCTTTTTTAAATAAAGAGATGCAGAGACAAATAAAAAAACTATAATAAGCAGAGCTATAAAAGAAGCCAGATTCATTTGTTTTACCTCCTTATGATATAATGAGTTAGCTATTTCTAACTACAAGAATAATATTACGAATCCAGAGGGATGTCAATATATTTAAAAACCTTGTGACAAAGAGATAAAAATAGGGTATAATATTGGGACGAGTGTTTAAAACTATATAATTAATTAACATATACTTAAGGAGAAAAATTATGGATAAAGACGAGAAAAAAGAGTATTTTCTTAGTGTTTACAGACATTCCCTTGCACATATAATGGCAAAGGCTGTTATGGAAATATTTGGTAAAGATAATGTTCAGATAGCAATCGGACCCCAGATTGATGACGGTTTCTATTATGATTTTATGTTGCCAAGAGCTATTACGACTGATGATTATAAGACTATAGAAGATAAAATGAGAGATATAATCAAACGTCGTGAAGACTGGATATGTAAAGAAGTATCAAAAGATGAAGCTTCCAGCATATTTAAGGGTCAGAAGTATAAGGAAGAGCTTATCAGGGACCTTCCTGAGGATGAGAAGATTACAGTTTACTATACAGGTGATGATTTTGTTGATCTCTGTCGTGGACCTCATATCAGTAATTCACAGGAACTGATGAATACAGCATTTAAGGTTAAGTCAGCATCTGGTTCTTACTGGAGAGGTGATGAGAAGAATGATCAGCTTCAGCGTATATATATGTATGCCTTTCCTTCAAAACAGGAGCTGAAGGCTCATCTTGATTTTGTCAAGGAAGCAATGGAGCGTGATCATAAGAAGATAGGACCTGAGCAGGAGCTTTTCATGTTTGATGAGAGTGCTCCAGGTATGCCTTACTGGCTTCCAAGAGGATTCAAGATGTATAATGCTATACTTGAATTCTGGAGAGATCTCCATGAGAGACATGGTTATCAGGAAATACTTGCTCCTGTACTTAATCACAAGAGACTTTGGGAGACTTCAGGTCACTGGGGACATTACAAAGAGAATATGTTCCTTATCACTACAGCAAATGTAGATGAGAAGACAGATGAAGAGATAATCGATACAGATGTTCAGTATGCAGTTAAGCCTATGAACTGTCCTAATGCTATAAATGTATATAAGAACGGACTTCACAGCTACAAGGAACTTCCTATACGTTATAGCGAGACTCAGGTTATTCACAGACGTG
>DOVG01000229.1 GCA_003520205.1 Lachnospiraceae bacterium | reverse complement strand
ATCTGGAGTATGACCACGATAAGCCGTGGCAGCTGCTCTTTGCAACTATTTTGTCTGCACAGTGTACAGATGAGAGAGTGAATCAGGTGACAAAGGTTCTCTTTAAGAAATATCCTGAACTGACGGATATAGCCGGTGCCGATATAAAAGAATTCGAGAAGGATATATATTCCATAGGGTTTTATCATAATAAAGCAAAGAATATAATTGCATGTGCCGGAGTTCTTCTTAGTGATTATGGAGGAAGTGTTCCTTCAGATATAGAAGAACTGACAACTCTTCCGGGTGTGGGAAGAAAAACGGCAAATGTAATCAGAGGAAATATATATGGCATAGAATCGATAGTTGTAGATACTCATGTTAAAAGAGTATCGAAGCTTTTGGGACTTACCTCAAATGATGAGCCTGAGAAGGTGGAGAAGGATCTTATGAAGATTCTTCCAAAGGAGCAATGGATATTATATAACTTTCAGGTTATAGCTCACGGACGTAAAGTGTGTGTAGCAAGACGTCCGAAATGTGAGCAGTGTGTTCTGAGTGATATATGTAAGCACTATAAGTATCAGGGATAATCCCTGAAGTATATACAAGGAGATATAGAAATGATAGATTTTAGTAAGAAGGCAAAGAAAAAGACAAGGATTATAGCAGCTGTAATCAGCATACTTCTTGTTATAGGAATGGTAATAGGACTTCTGGTTACAATTATCTAAATATGTACCAAAGGTCAAAAGGTATATGAAATAACATTAATAGAGTATTAGAAGAGAGGAAAAGAAAGATGAGAAAAGCATATAGATCTATGCTTACATTTTTGCTGCTCGCCGGCTTTGTATTATCCTACACCCCAGATACAGTAATGGCCGAGAAGAGCACATCAACAGATGCATCTGTAACAGATGCCGAGATAGAAGATAAGTTTGAAGGATTAACTATCAAGAATAATATTACCATTAATGGTCAGGATATGGGCGGAAAAACATATCGTGAAGCCATGACTATACTTGGTAGTAATAAGAATCTTGAGAATGTAAATGTCAGCCTCACAAGTGAGTACGGAGACGTAAGTGCAACACTTGGAGATATGGGGCTTACTAATAATGCGTCTGATGTAGTTGAAGAAGCTATCAAATATGGTAATTCAGGAAATGTTCTCCAGAGATATAAAGAGACAAAGCTTCTTGAGAATACCCCAAAGGAATTCACAACCCGTAAGAAAGTAAGTGGCGATATTATCAGTCAGATGGTTGATAATGCCATTGGAAGTGAACTGGTAGGTGACGGCAGTTATACGATTTCAAAGGACGGAGATTCTGTAAGTGTAAAGGCTAATGGTGAATCCTTAAGTACGGATGCTGATGCTATGGAAAAGGCCATAGAGGATGAGATAAATGCTGTCGGTTACTCAGGTAATGATATAACGACAAGTATCATACTTACTAAAAATACAGAAGGTGAAAGAGAAAGACAGCTTGCAAGAATAAAGGATCTTCTTGGAACATATACGACTGAATATGGTTCAAGTGGAGCTTCCCGTTGCGTAAATGTTGAGAGAGCGTCTTCGCTTGTTGATGGACATGTGCTTTTCCCTGGAGAGCAGATATCTGTATATAATTGTATAGCGCCAATCGAGCTTAGTAATGGTTATGAGCTTGCGCACGCATTTGTTGCCAATGAAGTAGTTGATAGTCCGGGTGGTGGAGTTTGTCAGGTTGCTTCTACTATTTATAATGCCGTACTCAGAGCAGAGCTTGAAGTACTTCAGAGAGACTGTCACAGTATGCCTGTTTCATATGTGCCATTATCAGCTGACGCTACTATAGCCGGAGGTATACTTGACTTTAAATTCAGAAATAATCTGGATGCTCCTATATATATAGAAGCCGGATGGGACGGTAGTAATCTTACCTTCAATATCTGGGGAGAGGAATACAGACCTTCGAACAGAACTATTGAATTTGAATCAGTTCAGACAGGAACTATAAATCCTCCATCAGAACCGATTTATACAGAAGACAAGTCTCTTCCTGCAGGAACAGAGCAGGTTGTATCTGAAGCTGTTACAGGTTACACGGCTGAACTGTGGAAGCATATCTATGTTGATGGAGTACTGCAGGATTCTGTACTTGTAAATTCAAGTAAGTACGATGCTTCACCGGCTAAGATAGCTATAAATACAGATAAGGCAGAAAAGAAGAAAAAGAAAAAAGATTCAGATAAAGATGATGATAAAGACGAAGACGACGATAAGGACGAAGATACAACTGAGGAGAAGAAGAAAAAGACAACTGAAGAAGTGACAGAGGCTGAGACAGAGGCACCAACGCAGGCATCGACAGAAGCTGAGACAGAGGCGCCGACGGAGCAGTCTTCGGAAGAACAGACTGAAGGCGGAGATGGAGAATAAAGAAAAAGAGACCGGTAATGAATGGAACTATAGGAAGCAGAATCCTTAATAGAAGTATAGTAAAACATATACCCGGATGCGGCATGAATAAAGCTGTCATGGGAATGGATTATTCGATTGTTTCAGAGGATGCAGGAAGTGGAAGTATTCTGGTTGCGGCAACCGGATACAGTTCTCAGAGTGTTATGGCCATCATCCGTGCTGTGAATAATCTGGCTATGTCAGGGGCAGCTGCAAAACGTCTGATGATAAATATTGTGGCAGGAACAGATGTGGCAGAACAGCAGCTACGTGACGCAATGAAAATCGCTGTGGAGTATGCTTCAAGTAAGAAACTTATAATTATAGGTGGAAATACGGTCTGTCAGGGAGAAGGATCAGGTATAAGCTTTAATGTTACTGCGTATGGATGGGTGAATACACTTCCTGAACGCAGATTCAAACCCGGTGACAAGGTGATAGTGTACGGAAATGCCGGACAGTATGGAGCGTCCGTAATATGCAGAAAAAAAAGGAACAAGCTTTTAGAGAGATTCGCTGAACCATACCTGAAATGCTATGAATTCACTGAAGACATGGCTGATATCAGCAGGGTGGGAATTGAAGCTATAAAGCTTGGAGCATCTCTGGTCCATGATGTATCCTTTGGTGGAATATACAGATCCCTGTATGAGATAAGTGAACTATCCGGATATGGTATGGATATCATCCACGAAGGAATACCTATAAAACAGAGTACCATTGAACTCTGTGAGTTTTTTAATCTGAATCCATACATGCTTCTTGGAACAGGAGGAGCGGTTATCGTTTCAAGTCCGGACAAGCTTCCTGAGATAGAAGAATACCTGTCATCGACAGGAGTGGACTATGGAGTGGCTGGTGAACTTACTAAGGACAGGGCAATGACGGTCCGTTCTACAGTTTATGAAATGAGACGTTCGCTTACGATGTATGAAATAGACGAGATATATAAAACCTTATGAATAAAAGATCAATAAGAGTGCTTGAATTTAATAAAATTCTGGAAATGCTTTCAGAATATGCTGTTACTGAAGGGGCAAAAAGAAAAGCACTCAGCATAAAACCCCTGAAGGACAGAATCAAGATAGAACTTCTTCAGCAGAATACAAGAGATGCATATCTGAGGCTTGAAAGAACAGAAAATATATCATTCTCAGGAGTGAGACAGATAAATGAAAGCCTGAAACTTCTGGAGATAGGGTCGGCGCTTAGTGCGGCAGAACTTCTGGATGTTGCTTCTCTTCTGGAAACTACAGCTGAAGTAAAAAAATACGGAGAAGGTAATGCTGATAACCCGGAGAGTTATGACAGCCTTACCTGTCTTTTTGATGAGCTGACACCTTATGAGGATATATCAAGTGAGATAAGAAGATGTATCATATCAGCAGATGAGATAGCAGATGATGCATCAGGCAATCTTCGTTCTATCAGAAGGAAGATATCTGCTGCAGAGGTAAGTATTCATAGTACGCTGAATAAGATAGTTAAGAGTGAAGCTAACAGGGATAAACTGATGGATGCACTTATCACTTCACGTAATGGAAGATATTGTATCCCTGTAAAAATAGAATATAAGAATTCATTTCCGGGCATGGTTCATGACAGATCTTCAACCGGCTCAACTGTATTCATAGAGCCTATGCAGATAGTGGAGCTTAATAACCAGATTCAGGATCTTCATATAGAGGAATTCATGGAGATTGAGAAGATACTTACATCATTAAGTGAGATGCTTTCTGCTGTTAGAGAAGAGCTGGATATAGATTATAAGACTCTGACGGAGCTGGATTTTATATTTGCAAAAGCAAAGTTTGCAAGAGCAACAGACAGTACTGAACCTGTCTGGAATGAGGATGGAATCATTGAACTAAAGAGAGCTATCCATCCACTTCTGGATAAGAAAACAGCCGTTCCGGTGGATATATCACTGGGAGATGGATATACATCTCTTATTATTACCGGTCCCAATACCGGAGGTAAGACGGTATCGCTTAAGACACTTGGACTTCTTACACTGATGGGACAGGCGGGACTTCATATACCTGCGATGGCAGGAAGCAGGCTTAGTATATTTAGTGATGTATTTGCAGATATAGGAGATGAGCAGAGTATAGAACTTAGTTTATCAACTTTTTCTTCACATATGAGTAATATCATCTATATAGTAAAAAATGCAGATGAAAAGTCTCTTGTTCTCTTTGATGAGCCGGGAGGAGGAACAGATCCTGCCGAAGGTTCTGCACTAGCTATAGCTATTCTTGAGTATTTGAGGAAGGCCGGAGTAAGGCTTATGGCAACTACTCATTATACGGAACTGAAGACATATGCTATAGGAACAGAGGGAGTAGAAAATGCGTCCTGTGAATTCGATATGAAGTCGCTTAGACCGACCTACAGACTGATAATAGGAATTCCCGGGTCTTCGAATGCATTTGCTATCGCTAAAAGACTTGGTATGCCGGATGATATAACTGATGCTGCAAGGCTTGGAATGGATGAGAATCAGCTCACTATGGAAAGGGTTATCTCAGAGCTCACCGAAAATGAGAAAGAGATGACAAGACTTAGAGAGGAGCTGGAGATAGAAGCTTCTTCAGCGAAAAAGCTGAGAGAACGACTTGCAGATAAGGAGAAGAATCTCGATACAAAGAAAGCTGAGCTTCTGGAACAGGCTAAGCAGGAGGCGAGATCCATAATAGAGGATGCAAAGTCTTTCGCAGATGAGTCTATAAAGAATTATAACAAGTGGCTCAAGAATCCTGAAAAAATCGATGTTCGTACACTGGAAGCAGGGCGAACAGCGTTAAGAGAGAAAAATAAAAAGTACGGAGAAAAGAAAGAAGAAAAACAGAAGAAATATTCCGGTCATAAGCCTACAGATTTTCATATAGGAGATAAGGTGCTGGTACTCAGTCTGGATGCTGAAGGACACGTGTTGGAGCTTCCGGATAAGAGTGGAAGCGTACTGGTAGAGATGGGAATTCTGACATCCAGATATCCTATAAATGATCTTCTTATAATAGATGAAGATAAGCTGAACACTAAGTCGGCTGATAAGAAGTTCAGAGAGACCAGAAGCTACGGTGGAGGTTTTAGTGACAGTAGTAAAGC
>DOVG01000131.1 GCA_003520205.1 Lachnospiraceae bacterium | reverse complement strand
TTAAGATAAAGAAAATGGATAAGACAGTGATAGATCATAAAGTATCAGCTATGCTTGATCTTGTTGGTCTTTCAGGTTTTGCCAAAAGAGATGTATCAAGTCTGTCAGGTGGACAGCAGCAGAGAGTTGCTATAGCCAGAGCTTTGGTAAATGAACCAAAGGTTCTGCTTCTTGACGAGCCTCTTGGTGCTCTTGATGCAAAGCTTAGAAAAGATATGCAGATAGAGCTTAAGAAGATACAAAAGGAAGTAGGTATTACATTTATTTTTGTAACTCATGATCAGGAAGAAGCTTTATCAATGAGCGACACTGTTGTTGTCATGAATGAAGGAATCATACAGCAGGTTGGAACTCCGGAAGATATATATAATGAACCGGAGAATAGATTTGTTGCAAGCTTTATTGGCGATTCGAATATAATTGAAGCTGTAATGAAAAAAGACCTTTTAGTTGCATTTGATGATGAAGAATTTGAATGTGTTGATAAAGGATTTAAAACCAACGAATCAGTAGAGGTTGTTATTCGTCCTGAAGATATAGATATAGTTAAACCTAAAGAGGCTAAAGTTAAAGGTATTGTAAAGTCTATTATCTTCAAAGGTGTGCATCATGAGATAGTTGTTGAAACACCTTATCGCGATTATCTTATACATACAACAGATTATTTCGAGCCAGGTCTGAAAGTAGGTCTCAAATTTGGACCCGATGACATTCACGTCATGTATCCGATGGATTGGTAAACTGCCTGGTTAGCATTCACTCTACTTTTTTGGAGATATATTATGAAACACTACACAAAGCTTATACGACCATACCTTATTTGGTCCTTATTGATAGTTCTTGTTCCGCTTTTTCTTATAGTTTTATATTCTATAACCACAGGTGGTAATGAACTTGTTAATATTCAATTTACATTAGATAATTTTAAGAAAATCGGAGAACCTATTTATCTTGACGTACTTAAGAAATCCTTTACGTTAGGTCTTCTTTCAGTACTTATCTGCCTTATCCTTGGTTATATCCTTGCCTATTTTATTACTCGCTTCAAGGACTCGACTCAGGATCTTCTGATACTGCTTGTAACTATTCCTATGTGGATTAATACACTTCTCAGAACTTATGCCTGGATCAGTATTTTGTCTGATAACGGCCTTGTTAATAAGTTTCTTGGAATTTTTGAACTTACACCAAGAACATTTATGTATACGGATTTCGCTGTACTAATTGGACTTATCAGTGATATTCTTCCTTTTATGGTTATACCAATTCATACATCTATAAGGAAGATAGATCCTTCCCTTATAGAGGCTTCTTATGATCTTGGTGCCAATGGATTTGAGACATTTGTAAATGTGATACTTAAGATGTCGATTCCAGGTGTTATTAACGGCATAATGATGACATTTCTTTTGTCTATTTCCACATTCGTTATTCCGAAGCTTCTTGGTGGTGGACAATATATGCTTATTGGTAATCTGATAGAGAATCAGTTTATTTCTGTTGGTAACTGGAATTTTGGTTCTGCTACGTCAATAATTCTTACTGTTATAATCCTTGTAGGACTTACTCTTATGAAGAAGTTTGATAGAGAAGATAAGGAGGATTATGATGTACACAAATAAGAAAAACAAAGTACCGTATATCGTATATATAATTTGCCTCTTTATATTCTTTTATCTGCCTATAGTTGTTACGATGATTTTTTCATTTAATTCATCAAAGAGTATAACCAATATGACAGGGTTTTCTCTTAGATGGTATCAGAGACTTATAACAGATGGTTCTATTATGAGAGCTGTTTATGTTTCTCTTACAATTGCGATTTTTGCAACCATTATATCAACTATTCTTGGAACGATAACGGCTATAGGTCTGTCAAGAAGCAAGAAGATTATGAAGGAAATTGTTCTGAATATTAACAATATTCCTATTATGAATCCGGATATAGTTACAGCTATAGGTTTGATGATTCTGTTTTCTTCGATTGCGATAAAAAAAGGTTATATGACCATGCTGCTGGCACATATAGCTTTTTGTACTCCTTATGTGATAACTTCAGTTTATCCCAAAGTAAGACAGCTTGATCCGAGTATAGCTGATGCTGCAATGGATCTTGGGGCAACTCCATTTGAAGCTCTTGTTAAGGTTATTATACCTATGCTGAAGGATGGTATATATGCAGGAATTCTTCTTGCTTTTACAATGAGTTTTGATGATTTTGTTATTTCGTATTTTGTAACCGGAAATGGAGTTGAGAATATATCTATAGTCGTAAATAATATGACAAAGCGTACTAATCCGACTATAAATGCGCTTTCCACCATAGTTATTCTTGTAATTGCAGTTCTTATTATTTTATCGAGGCTTGTTCCTGAAATGCTTAAAGACAATCTCAAGAAGATTATGACAGCATTTATAGTCGTAATACTTGGTCTTACTGTATTTACAGGTATAAAAGGTAGTGAAAAGACATTAAGAGTGTTTAATGCAGGAGAATATCTTGATCCTGAACTTCTTACAAAATTCGAAAAAGAATATGATTGCAGTGTAGTGTACGAGACATTTGATTCCAACGAATCCATGTATACGAAGCTTATGAGTGGCTCTGAATATGATATTCTGATTCCAAGTGATTATATGATAGAGAGACTTATCAAGGATGATGAATTACAGCCTATAGACTGGTCGCTTATTACTCATAAGGATGATATAGACCCGACAAACAAAGGATATGTATTTGATCCGGATAATAAGTATTCCGTTCCTTATTTTGTTGGAACAGTTGGGATTCTGTATGATAAGACAAAGGTAGATCCGGAAGATTTAAAGGACGGCTGGGAGCTTCTTAGAAATAAAAAATATGCCGGAGACATATATATGTATGATTCTGAAAGAGATTCATTTATGATTGCTCTTAAAGCACTTGGTTATTCTATGAATACTACCAATAAAAAAGAAATAGATGAAGCATATAAGTGGCTTCTTGACCAAAGGGAAACTATGGATGTGGTTTATGCCGGTGATGATGTAATGGATAATATGATAGCCGGTAATAAAGCTATAGCAGTAGTATATTCGGGTGATGGTGCATATATCATGGCAGAAAATGAAAATCTCGGATATTTTGATCCGGAAGAAGGAACAAATGAATGGTGTGATGCTATGGTTATGACTAAGTCATGTAAAGACAAAAAACTGGCTGAGCAGTTTATGGACTTTATGCTTGAGTATGATAATGTTTATCAGAATTCTGTGTTTGTAGGATATACAACTCCTGTAACGAAGGTCAGGGAAGACCTGAAAGAATCTGAATTCGCAGGTATTAATGCATATTCTCCTGTATTTGGCGCTCCAAATAATGAAGTCTTCAGATATCAGGAAAAAGATATTAAACAGTACTACGCTGATCTCTGGACCAAAATAAAAGCATATTAGTTTTAATCCTCTTCGGGAAAGGTTTTTATTATGTTATTTATTTCTTTAGTTGTATATAATAAAAAAATAGAAAATATACGTTCCAAAGAGTCGATTATAAAACTATGTGAAGAGTATGGTGCGCAGAATATAAGAGTTATTGTTGTAGATAATTCAGACAAAACTTTTGATTCGGGTGATATATTTTTATCTG
>DOVG01000285.1 GCA_003520205.1 Lachnospiraceae bacterium | reverse complement strand
GTAAACTTCAGAATCCCGCTCATCCATACCGGCATAAACCAAAGGGGTATCATTTTTCCTGATAATACATTTACAAGAACATCCTTAATGGTGATAAGGCTCCATATATTTATCAGCCAGAAGGCTGTCATCTGCACCAGAAAACTGATGGTCCAAAGAACTCCATAACCAAGAATGGCACTAAAAACAAAAAGAACCATATTTATTATTCCGGCAGGCTTCTCCATACCTGTTGTAAATACTGCGATAAGTAATACCGGTATAAATTTGAATATCAGATTGAAAAATGATTCTCCCACATTTTCAGCTATCATTCTTCCTTTAAAGCTCATAGGACGAAGCAGTTCTGTAGAGATACTTCCATCCCATATTCTTCCCGGAAGAAAGTAATCATTTGGCGAAAATATAGTACCAAGTCCAAGAGAAAGGACGAAATTGGTAGTTACCATAGACATGGTAATTCCATCTACGCTTTCCCCTGACCCGTAAAGAGTCCTATATATCTCATAAAAGATAAAGAACTGCAAAATCGTTGACAGGATTTCCATAAGATGATCGAATCTGTATGCACTTTTTCCAAGAAATGTTTTCTTCGCGTATGCGAGGTATGCTTCAGGTCTCATTATGCCACCTTATCCTTGCTATATATCTTTCTGATGATACTGTCTATATCCGGTTCCAAAATACTCATATCCTTCACACTATATGTTGAAAGAAGATACGTCATCAAATTATTTATATGAACATTATTTCCATCAAATATAAGCTGATAATGTCTCTTGTCCACTTTCCGAATCTCTACATCCGGAATCGGGCATATGTTTTCATCATTTGCAAAAATCACATCTAACTGTCTTGATGAACCATGGAGCTTCCTCACTCCATCCAACGAGCCATCGTATATTTTAGTGCCCTTGTTGATGATAATCAGTCTACGGCATGTCTTCTCTATATCCTGCATATCATGAGTAGTAAAAATCATAGTGACCTTATCCTCGGCATTTAACTCTCTGATAAAGTTTCGGATATTTTCCTTTCCCACAACATCAACTCCAATGGTAGGTTCATCGAAGAAAACAATCTCCGGCGAATGAAGAAGAGCTGCGGCTATATCTGCCCTCATTCTCTGTCCAAGAGAAAGCTGTCTCACAGGCTGCTTAAGAAACTTACTCATATCTAGAAGTTCAGTATACCTATCCAGATTTTTCTTATAGACATCATCCGGAACACTATAGATTGCCTTAAGCAGTTCGAAACTGTCTATCACCGGAAGATCCCACTGAAGCTGAGACTTCTGTCCAAATACAACTCCGATTCTCCCGACATATTCTTTTCTCTGTTTATAGGGAATAACTCCATCTACACTGATACTTCCACTATCAGGATATAGAATCCCTGAAAGCATTTTTATAGTAGTTGACTTCCCGGCTCCATTTGGTCCGACAAACCCAACCATTTCGCCCTTTTCAATCGAAAAGCTGATATTCTTAACCGCTTCCTTATTCTCATACTTCGGTGCAAAAAGATTCGCAACCATTCCTGGAATACCGCTGCCTCTCTTACTGACTTTGTATTTCTTGTAAATGTTATCTACTTTAATATAGCTCATTCTGTCCTCTTCTTTCCTTATTATGCATGCCTATAATTATCTGTTCCAGATCGGGTTTACTAATCTTTATATCCAGTATCTTTGTCTGTTTCATAAGTACATTTAATATTTCTAAAGCAGTTATAAATCTTGAGTTGTATTCCAAGACAAGCTCATTTTCATCCAGAGTGTACTTCACAATCGGAAGATCATCTATACTTGGGACAGGTCCATCATAAGAAACTGTCATTTTATTTATCGGCAGCTGCTCATATCTAAGCGTCCTTTCACTTCCGTAAAATATACATTTTCCTTCTGACAAAATCATTATCCTGTCACATATGCGAGACAGTCCTGTCAGATTATGAGATGTAATAAGAAATGTAACTCCCTGCTTCTTTTTCATTGTCACATATTCATCCAGTATCTGCCTTCCCTCAGCATCAAGTCCAACATCCGGTTCATCTAAAATCACTATCTTAGGCTCTATGGACATTACAGCCGCAAGTTCAACTCTTCTTCTCTGACCTGCTGACAGATTCTTAATCTTTTCATGCTCATAACTCTTAAATCCAAAACTTTCAGCCAGTTCTTTGTAAGTATTCTTATACTCTTCCACAGATATAGCATACATAGTTCTAATCATATCCATACCTGTGAATACGCTGTCCTCGTTACTCAGAAATGGAACACCTGTTATAAATACCCCAAGATCTGAATTCTTCTTTCCGCGTATTACGAGAGGATCTCTATGCATTAAACTTACTCTTCCTGACTCAGGGAGAAGAAGTCCGCTTGCAAGCTTCACAAATGTTGTCTTTCCGGAGCCTGTGTCTCCTATAACGCCAACCACCTGCCCTTTGGGGACATTCAGCGATAGATCTGATATTATGAATTTGGATACATTTTCAAAATTAATCATAGTAACCTCGATGGATGAAAAAAGAATAACCCTTGTATATATTCTTTACAAGGGTTGTGGGATAAACAGTATCTATATAGGGATAAACGCACATGAAATGAAGTAACCATCCTCTTCGTAGAAGTCACACATACCTTCATACTTCTCTACAATACTCTTTATCTGAGGCACTCCCTTTCCATGCTCTTCTTTTTTCTTCTTTGTTGTTTTCAGTTCCGGATTATCCTGTAGAACAGAACCTGTTATAGCATTCTTAACTACTATAGTTTCGTAGCCTTTATTCTTTGATATTTTAATAATCAGCTCCCTTTCATCCTTTTCCATAAGACATGCACTAATGGCATTATCAAGCATATTCGTAAGCAGCGCCGAAAAGTCCATACTCTGCATTTTTTCAAAGGCAAGATTTTCCACTTCGGCCTTAACACTGATATTCTTACTCCGAGCCTCTGTAAGCTTCTCATTTAAGATATGATTCAAAAGAGAGTTTCCTGTCTCAATATAACTATGTATAGAATTCAGCTTATCTATTATCTGTGATACATATTTTCTGGCCGACTCATCATCACCATCATTCAGATAGGAAAGTATAACCATCAGATGATTCTTCATATCATGCTTCAGGCTTCTCATACGCTCATGAAGCTTTCTGATTTCTTCGTCCTGCTTCTCGATATTATCTGCATTTACCTTTATCTCATTAAATGCAAACTGAAGCTCTGAGTACTCTGAATAAAGCTCATCATACCGTCTTTCCAGTTCCTCTGTTTTTAGCTTTTCACGGTTTTTTCCTATCAATGTATCATACTCCTCATAAGCCTTTTCCTTGCAGCATCATAAAAACTACGACCAAAGGGAATACTTATGTCATTTACCAAAACTACACAGTCTGATCTGATTATCTTTACATTTTCTGAATTTACCAGAAATCCTTTATGCACTCTTACAAACCCATCACTGCCAAGTGAATTCTCCAACGTCTGAAGAGTCTCTCTAAACTTATACTCCTGCAGGGCAGTATACACATTTATATAATTCCCGGAAGCTTCAAAATACAAAATATCATCCATTTTTAATCGTATATCTCCCTCTGATGTATGAAAGAAGAAATGTTTATCTCTGGAAAATATTTCATCAGCCGCATCCTCTAATACCTTTTTTAGTTCTTTGTCTACAAATGCTTTTCTGACAAAGCCAAAAGGATGAAGCATCAGGCTGTCATAGACCAGCTCATCATGACTGGTAACAAATATAATAAGTGGCTTTGACGCCATTTTTAAGATTAATTCTGCTACCGCCAGACCATCTGTCTCAGGCATGTCTATATCCAGCAGTATTACATCAAAGGACTTATCCATCATATCATTTAACAGTCTTTTTCCTTCACTATATGTGGATATCGAAGCGTCACTTAAGATACTCTGAGCCTTCTTAGATATATCCGCGAGTATTTTATTTTCATCATCACATATTGCTATATTAATCATAATCTTGTTAACCGTGCCTCTACAAAAGACGCATACATTGTTACTGTTCCAAAATCTGAACCACAGCTTCAACACTATCATAAATATTCTTAAATGTATACCAAAAAACCTGCCGTCTCTCAATGAAAACTCATAATTTACATATTCCTTACGACTTGCTTTTTTGAATTGCTTTTAACACTGCAGGTAGAATAAGTGCCACAGCCATAGCGAAAATAATTAGTGTCACAGGCGTGCTAAAAATGATAATAGTGCCTCTTCCTTCTACCATGTTGACTTCCGTAACATTAAAATATGACAGCACATTTGCAATCATCTTCAGTAAATTACCAAACGCATGACACAGTATAGAAGATAATGGATTATGCGTCACAAGCAACAGTATGCAAAAAACTGTTGCATCTACCAGTGCCCCCAAATGATTGCTGGTATGCATTAACGCAAAAACAACAGCCAAAATAGCAAGGAGCACTATTCTATTCTTTCCGGTTTTAATAACCGATACCGGTATGATTCTAAAACACATCTCCTCGAGTACCGGCGCGATCAAAACTGCATGTATCGATGCCAGCATATCTTCCTGGAATTCTGTTCTGCTGTATATAACAGGAACCAACGTTACATGGGCTGCTCCACCGCGAATCCAGTATAGCAAACGATATACAAACACGAGACTGAGTAGGGCTATTCCCAGATACATCATCACTTGATAAATAGTAAGTTTTCGAAAACGAAAATCATTGGCACTCGGGAATACTCGATGCAGGACTTTTGCCCATAAAACAAATACACCAACAAGGGCTGCAATTTCAGCAAGATTACCTAGCATAACCTGGAAGAAACTGCTTTCATCCTTAACGATCAGCATTGACAACACATTGATTCCAAACAACATACCAAAGGACAGAATAATGATGATCGTCTTTAAAAAATTGTGTTGCTTTTCTCTATTAGGTTCAAATGAATTATCCATACTTGCTTAGTCAGTCTTTCTTATGATTTTCACGACTAGGAATCCTTACTTAGCCATATACCAGTATTATATCAGTAAATGTCAATAATTCGTGCTTTTTATGCTTGCCATACGGTCTTTATCCAGGAAAGCAATTCCATTTTCATTCTTTCTCTGTCTCCTGCACATTCCTTAGGATGCTGCCGTTCCGATTTGAAGGCAAACTTATATATCCAAGGAAGATGAACTATAGCTGCATGACTCATATTATCAAACGCAACATGCTTATGTTCATATGAAAATGATACAGACTCCAGTTTTTTCTCCATTATGCATGCACTTTCATACGAAGGCCATACCTCGTCATGTTTTGATGATATAAAAAGAACCGGGCCATTTATGTTCTCAACCGGAATGATTGTATCCGGAGTAACATCTTTATCACTGTTAATGTCCCTGATCCTTATCTCTTTTTCCTTCTTAATTATTTCCACCATGTTTATGATACGTGTTTTATACGCAGCATACGGCAGGTCTTTTCCTTTGTAACTCCAACAGGAAGTACCCGAAGGTCCTTTCCTTTTTCCTTTTCCCGCTAATCCTTCGCTTACATAATAGGACGGAACCCTCGCTATAACACATGAGATATCCGAAAGCAGAGAACCTGCAACCAAAGCCATTTCACTGCCCTTTGATGCCCCGTCAATCCCAATCTTTCGATACCCCTGTTCTTTTAAGTACTTGATAGCATTTTCAACGTACTCAACAGGAACACTTACCAGGTTGGGTGATGTCTGCTTTGTCTTGAATAGCGCAAGCGACATAGCCGGAATGCCATTCTTATGGTAGAACTCTGCCTCATGCTTAGCCATACTCATTCCACCATTTGAACCAGACATAACTATTATTACTTTGTCCTTACTTCCATTTCCCGGAAACAGGATTCCTTCAAATCCATCATTTTTTATTGAAATATGTATCATAAAGCGCTCCATCATAATATTCAATAGCAAGTTATCTTGGAAAGTTATTCCTTCAATGTTTCTCTT
>DOVG01000085.1 GCA_003520205.1 Lachnospiraceae bacterium | reverse complement strand
ATAGTCAGCTTTTTAATTCCCCTACAATTATAAAATGCCCTATATGGTATTTCTGTAATCTGATCATTGAACTTCAAATCATCAAGTCCAGCACATTCATAGAATGCATACTGACCTATAGAGGTAGCTCTTGATACAGCATCTGAATCAATTACAGCATATTTATCTGTATAAAATGCTGCATATCCTACGGTAAATTCATTGTCAGGAAAATTAACAGTAGTAAAAGTTTCTTTATTATTTCTAACTGAATTTGCTCCTATATGTGTTATTTCACCTATAAAATTAACAGTTTCAAGTTTTGCAGCCTGATATGCAATTGTATTTGAAAACCAGATACCATTCTCAACTGAATAACCTGAATCACTGGCTTCCCACATTATTCCGGTTCTTCCCGGAGTATAGTTGAGTATTTTAATACTATCATTGTTATAGAAAGTATTATCAGCATATATAGTATCTACAGGAATTGTAACTTCTTCTATGTTAGTACAATATCTAAAAGCTTCTCTGTCTATTGTTTCAACTGTATCTGGTATAGTCAGCTTTTTAATTTCCTTACAATTATAGAATGCTCTATATGGTATTTCCTTAATCTTTCCATTAAATGATAATTCTTCAAGTCCACCACAATGGGAAAAAGAATGTTGACCAAATTCAGTAATGTTTAATATATCCTTCTTATCAAACGCAGCCATATAATCATCAAAAAACGCTGCATAACCTACAGTAAACTCATTATTGGGAAGGTTTACTGTAGTTAGTTTTCCACGGTTTCTTATAGAATTAGCACCTATATGTTTTATACCATCGCTAAAGTTTACTGTTGTAAGATTTCCAGCCTGATATGCAACTGTATCTGAAAACCAAACTCCTGTACCTTCTGAATAAGCAGATTCATTCGAATCTATCATTATTCCATTTTCACCTGGAGTAAAGTTGATTGTACTGATACTTCCACAATAGTAAAATGTATTTGAAGCATATTCTGTATCTACAGGAATAGTTATGTCCGTCATCTGATTGCATCCATAAAATGCCTGTGCACCGATAGAACGAACTGAATCCGGAATAATAACTTCCTTTATTTTATTTTTATTCATAAATGCCTGTGCATTTATCTTTGTTACCGGTTTTCCATCAATTTTTTCTGGTATTATAACCTTTGTATAATCTCCAGATGCAAGACCTGAGATGTAGATTTCTCCGTCTTTTAGCTGATTTATAAAATCCTCAGCATTTTCAGCAACGACCTCCGGTTCCTCTTCACCCTCTGCGTAAACGCCTGGTCCTGCATAAGCAAAACATGCAAAGCATATTGCAGTAAGCAGTGCCAGTAAAACTTTTGATACTTTTACCCTCATTTTGTCACCTCTTAATAAAATAAACTACGTTTTATCCATACAATAAAACGTAGTTTATACTACCATACTATTATAATATTAGCTATGTGAGAAGCTACAAAGTTTTTTGTAACATTTGCACAATTTGCCACCTTGCAATTGTATATTTTCCTCAATACAATAAGATTTACATATGAAAATAATTAAACTATATTTTTGATTCCTTCGCATATTCTTCTTGCAACTGCAGGGTTATTCATTGTATATAAGTGTATTCCCTGTATATCGCTGACAAGAAGGTCGATAATCTGACTAAGTGCATAGGACATGCCTGCATCAAAAAGAGCTTCTTTGTTATTCTCATAACGCTTAATAATTCTTTCGAATCTTTCGGGAAATGTAGCATTACACATACTGATCATCCGCTTTATCTGAGTTGCATTTATAACCGGCATTACTCCGGGAATAACCGGTATATTTATATCTGCTATCTTACACTGCTCATTAAAGCGAAAGAATGTTTCATTATCAAAGAAGAGCTGTGATATAAGCACCTCAGCCCCGGCATCCACTTTGGAGCGGAGACATTTAAGTTCACTTACTCTGTCAGGTGATTCAGGATGACACTCCGGATAACATGCTCCCAGAAAACAGAAATCATAATCAGGTTTCAAAAATCTGATAAGATCCGAGGAATGTTTAAAATCATCTTTTTCCTTCACCCTGTCATTTTTATCTCCCCTGAGTGCAAGAACATTCTCTATTCCTTCCTTCTTTAATACTCTGGCAAACTCTCTGATTTCAGTCTTATCATAATGCAGACACGTGAGATGAACCACTGGTTCAATACCATATTTATACTTAATTTTTTTTGCCAGTTCTATGGTACGATTACAGTTAGAAGAACCTCCTGCTCCAAATGTAACACTTATAAAATCTGGATTTAGTTCAGAAAGAACATCCAAAGTATCGTCTATATCTTCCAGCTGTGAGTCCTTCTTCGGTGGAAATATCTCAAAAGAAAGACTCCTTTTTTTATTCTTATATATCTCTGATATCTTCAATGATTTACCTCACATACTGCTTAAAATATACAGCTTATTACCTACTTATTTCTTATAATCTCAGCTGCCTTTACAAGATTTATAAGGCTCGCCTTCGTTTCAGTCTCGCCTCTTGTTTTAAGTCCGCAATCCGGGTTAACCCATAGCTTGCTGTCCTCTATTCTTTCTCTCATAGCGTTTAGAGCATTTACTATCTCATCTACTGATGGAACTCTAGGACTATGGATATCATATACACCAGGACCAACCTCTGTCTTGAAGTTATTTTCCTTCAGTGAATCAAGAATCTGAAGGTCAGATCTTGATGCTTCAAATGTAATAACATCAGCATCCATAGCATCGATTGCCGGAATAATGTCTGTAAATTCACTGTAACACATATGCGTATGAATCTGTGTTTCCGGCTTCACACCACTATGAACCAGACGGAATGCCGGTATAGCCCAGTCAAGATACTGTGAATACCAGTCTGACTTACGTAGTGGAAGTTTTTCTCTAAGAGCAGCTTCGTCAATCTGAATAATATCGATTCCATTTGCTTCCAGATCAAGGACTTCATCCCTGATAGCAAGCGCTATCTGAAGTGT
>DOVG01000122.1:1870-3035 GCA_003520205.1 Lachnospiraceae bacterium | reverse complement strand
TAAAAATAGAAACAAATGATCTCGATGAGTTCACAAATATTTTGTGGAATGCTTTAAATGAAGATAACAAGGTTTCACTTTTTACACGTTTCATAAATATCAAGACTGGTGAAACAAATTCCAGAATAGTTAATAAAAATAAATAGATAGAAACAAAGGAGTAAATAATGAACGAATTAGAACTCAAGTATGGATGTAACCCTAATCAGAAGCCTTCACGTGTATTCATGAAGGATGGAAAAGACCTTCCATTCACAGTAGTTAATGGAAAGCCCGGATATATCAATCTTCTTGATGCATTTAATGGTTATCAGCTTGTTAAGGAGCTTAAGAAAGCAACCGGTCTTCCAGCTGCCACTTCTTTCAAGCATGTATCTCCAGCCGGTGCTGCTGTAGGACTTCCTCTTACAGATATAGAAAAGAAAATCTACTGGGTAGATGATATGGGCGAACTCAGTCCACTTGCATCAGCCTATGCAAGAGCAAGAGGTGCAGACAGAATGTCTTCTTTCGGAGACTTCATATCACTTTCTGATGTATGTGATGCTGATACTGCAAAGCTCGTGAAGCGTGAAGTATCAGACGGAATCATTGCTCCGGGATATACAGACGAGGCACTTGAGATTCTGAAAGCCAAGAAGAACGGCAATTACTGTGTCATCCAGATAGATCCGGATTATACTCCTGCTCCTATAGAGACAAAGGATGTATATGGAGTAACATTTGAACAGGGAAGAAATGAGCTTGTTATAGATGATAATTTCTTTGCTAATGTAGTTACTGAAGCAAAAGATATTCCTGAAAGCGCAAAGATTGATCTTGCAATATCAATGATCACACTTAAGTATACACAGTCTAACTCTGTATGCTATGTAAAAAATGGTGCCGCTATCGGTATCGGTGCAGGACAGCAGTCAAGAATCCACTGTACAAGACTTGCCGGAGATAAGGCTGATAAATGGTTCCTTCGTCAGTCTCCACAGGTTCTTAACCTTCCTTTCAAGGCAGATATCAGACGTGCTGACAGAGACAATACAATTGATGTATATATCAGCGATGACTATGAGGATGTAATAGCTGATGGTGAGTGGCAGAAATACTTTACAGAGCAGCCTGCAGTATTCACCAGAGAAGAGAGAAAAGAATGGCTCAAGAAAAATACCGG
>DOVG01000122.1:0-1792 GCA_003520205.1 Lachnospiraceae bacterium | reverse complement strand
GCATTCTTCCCATTTGGAGATAATGTAGAAAGAGCTCACAGAAGCGGTGTAGAGTATATTGCTCAGCCTGGTGGCTCAATAAGAGATGATAATGTAATCGAGACATGCAACAAATATGGTATAGTAATGAGCTTTACAGGACTCAGACTTTTCCATCACTAAGAATTAATTCATTACTTATTTTTAAGATATCAGATAAGGGCGTAACAGATAACTGTTACGCCCTTATTAAAGCTTTAATTATATTTAATTAATCTGCTGATTTTTTATCATTTGCATTTGTCATGATAAGACCATTCTCATCAGTCACATAGCCATCTATTTCAGCATTAACCGCCAGTGTACCATCTTCCTTAAAGTAATACTCTTCACCAGCGATATTATACTTTCCACGGGCAGCCGTTCCATCCGGCGTCAGATAATACTTATTTCCATCCGACTTAATCCACCGGTTCTTAACAAGCGAGCCAGTTGAGGACATATAATACATTTCTCCATCAACATCTATCCAGCCGATCTGAACTTTACCTATCTCATTCATGTAATACTTTTTGTTATTTATTACATTCCATCCATAAACTATCTTACCATCTCTGCCTGCATAGTAGATTCCTTCATCAGCAATCCACTGATTCTCAGCTCTGGTACCGTCTTCATTTATGTAATAGATACCTGTTCCGGTCTTCAGCCATCCACTTGTCAGATAACCATCTTTATCAAAGTAGTAAACTCTTCCACCTATAGACATCCAGCAACTATATGGAAATGAACCATCACCTTTATCATACCAGATACCCATGGCACTCTGCTTGAAGCCTTTCTTGTTTGTCTTATAAGATGACTTAGGCTTTGTTCTAGGCGTTACTATTTTAGAAAAATCTCTATAACAGAAATCAATATCTACTGTATTTACATCGACTCCATCAAGTACTATGGTACTGCCTGCCTGCCATATATCTCTCGAAATACTTGTATCATATTCACCGCTATATCTGGCTATCCATCTATAGACACCCGGCAGCTTAGACATATCCACATAATTATTTGCCCAGTTCTCATTAGCATATATCATAGGAGTATATCCGGCTGCAGCTATTTCATCCAGAAAAGCTTTGGCTATCTTGGTTATTTTAGCTTTTCCAAGATATATCTGCGAATTATCCTCCAGATCAAGACAAACCGGATAACTTACATTGTATCCTCTCATCTGCTGGATAACCCACTGTGCATCTTTCTTCGAAGCACTTGTACTCTTGGCTGTACTATAAAAGTATACACCTGTTTTAAGACCGGCGGCATTTGCATTAATCATATTGACCCTGAAATACGGATCGATATTATGATTTCCATGTCCTATTCTGATTATGGCAAAATCCATGCCCTGTTTCTTGACCTTTGACCAGTTCATATTTCCCTGGTATTCAGAAACATCTATTCCTTTTATAGAACCGGCTTCATAACTGCTGTACTCAGGCATATATATTCCGGACGTATATCCAAAATACATATATTTTCCATCTACAAGCTGCCAGCCATTCATTCTCTGGCCTACACGTGTACTACCCTTAGTCTTCGGACAGAAGTAATATGTATTACCACTTATCTTTTTAAGACCGGTAACCATGTATCCTTTCTTATCGAAGTAATACCATCTGCCGTCTATCAGTTTCCATTTGCTTTTGACTATCTTGCCATTATCCTTGACATATTGCCATTTACTGCCTTTTTGTCTCCACTCAGCAGCATTTGCGCTGGTGCTGGTTGCAAAAAGTACTACAAAAGCAAGCATACA
>DOVG01000286.1 GCA_003520205.1 Lachnospiraceae bacterium | reverse complement strand
GAAGGTTTCATTATATCTTTCTTTCATGATAATTCCTCCTGTAACAGATCTGCTAACATATTACGGCCTCTGGTTAATCGCATAGTGACGGCAGATGAAGATAATTTAAGCATTTTTGCGATTTCCCTGACTTTATAGCCTTCGTAGTAATGAAGATGAATGGTAGCTCTGTAATCCTCCGGAAGCTTTTTTAATGCATTGAATAGTTCCAGGTCTTCTTCAGCATAGGAATTCATAATTGCCGTGTCTGCTGCTGCCTCTTCAAATGGGACTGCATTTTTGTATTTTGCAGATTTTAGAATATCTTTACATGCATTGGCAGTCATGGTCAGAAGATATGATTTTTCCTTTCCCTGAGATATAAATATATTCTTTTGAATCAGCTTCAAAAACAGTTCCTGTACAACATCCTCAGAATCCTGTATTGATCCTGTGTATGAGTATGCAAGTCTGTAAACGCTGTCTGAATATAGATCGTATAATCTTATGATTTCACTTTCTCTCATTTAAGAGCTACTCCTAATCTTTTATTGAGATCTCATATATAAGACGAATCAGTATTAAATTTTAACACAAAATATTAATAAAAAAATAATTATATAAAAATGAACCTTTTCTGTTATTATGAAAACATATTTATGTAGGCAATTAAATGTGACGTCACAGGAGAACTATAACAGACATGGAATCTGTAAGTATTGAAAAATATATAGAAGAGTACGGTAAAGATATTTATTCCTTTTGTATGTACCTGACCAAAAACCGTTTTGATGCAGATGATCTGTATCAGCAGACCTTTCTGGTGGCATATGAAAAGGGGAGTATCGATTCTGATAAGAATCCCAAGTCTTATCTTATAACCATAGCTGTAAATATCTGGAATAATCAGATACGTAAAACTATGTGGAGACGTAAAAAGGCAGACATAATTCAATATGATGAGGATGCCTTGGAGAGGATTGAAGATAAAGACGGATCAATTGAGGAAGAATTGATAGATAAAGAGGAAAAAAACAGAATCAGAAAGATAGTTGATACTTTACCGGATAAAATGAGAATAGTGATTCTCATGTTCTATATGGAGGATATGTCGATAGAAGATATTGCCGCAGCATTAAAGATTCCTGCAGGAACTGTTAAGAGCAGATTATTTAAAGCAAAGAAAATACTGAAGGAGAAAATGGCATATGAATGATAAAGAATTTGATATTGTTCTTAAAAATGTGCTTAAGCCTGATATTTTACCGGGCGATGAGTTAAATCAGATGCTCCTTGACAGAGTCCATGGTAGTACGCACACAGATAACAAATCATCAGACACAAGGAAAAAATCAAGAAATACAGTTAATTATCTGCTACGTGCAGCGGCCATAGCACTTGTGGTTTCCTGTATAGGAGGAATAGGCGTATATGCAGCTAATTATATCCTAAAGAAGACCACAGTATATGAACATGGAATTTCAGTTGGAAATCAGGAATATAATAACGATGAAGCGCTGACAGAACCGGCAGAGGAAGTTACTGAAATAAAAGAAGGAACTTTCAAGGGTGGACCGGATGATAAATGGGTTACTAAAAATGTACTGATTACCGGAGGAGCTTACCGAAATACTTATTATGATTATTCTGACTATGAAACAGCTGTCGATGATATAGACTTTAACAGTCTCTTTAGTGAATCTATAGGCAAAGCAGTCAGTATATGTTATGTAGAAACGGAAGAAATTGAGGATAAGTCAAAAGGTAAGGATTATATATATTATAAATCCTTTGAATTGGACAGTACATTTGATTGCAATGGAAAAACTGTATTTGTATCCCAGTCGAAGGCAGAGGGCATTGCAGAAAATGCGGCATACAGCGTTATTATGAACAAAACCTCAAATGAAAGAAGCTATACTTCAAAGTCGGGAATTGAGTTTACTCTGGTGGATGACATCGAGGCAAAGGTAGGTGGAACAGAGAGTGGAGTCAGTACATTTGTGATGATAGCTTATGGAAAGTATGTAAACTACATAAGGTTTGACAACATGACTGATGATGAAATTCACGATATTATGGACAAGGTGATTATACCGGAATAATAAAAGCAATCTATTTATTAATAAAATGATCTATAGGGAGGATGACTAAAATTGTATCAGAGAAGAAGAAAGGATAACAAAGGAATTATTATCAGGGCGGTGGCTTTGATTCTTACACTATTAATGATAATGACGAGTTTTTCGAAAATTATCACAAATGCAGAAACTAAGTCGAAAAAATCATTTACTGTTTCTGTTGTAGCCGGAGCTATGCAGCCGGGCGATACAAAGAAGATAACTGTCAGTCCCAAAAATGTGAAGGTTAAATCATATAAATCAAGTAATAAGAAGGTTCTGAAGGTTAATTCCAAGGGTAAGCTTAAGGCGCTTAAAAAGGGAACGGCAACTGTAACTGTAACTGCTAAGAACGGACAGAAAAGCTCTATTGTAATTAAGGTCTTTGGTAAGAACAGCGATATAATCGTTGATCGAAAAATAAACGGAAAGAAAGGTCTGTGGCACATCAAGTCCGGAAAGGTTGTAAAGAAAACAGGATTTGCAACTGACGGGATAGACTGGTACTACACTCAGAAGGGTAAAGTTAGTAAAAAAACCGGAATTATAAAGGGCAAGGTAAATGGAGAAAATGCTCAGTGGTATGTAAAAAAAGGCAAGGTTCAGTTAAGCTGTTCTGATTACATTTATGATAAGGGTTATACCTATAAGGTTGTAAATGGAAAAGCAGGTAAGAAGGCAAAAGGAAAGCTGGACGCATTTTTCGATGAAGAGATATGCTTAAGCGAAAATGAAACGAAGGTTATAGGTGAGGAAAAAATAAGCTTCAGAGTTGATGCAATATATGAAAGTGGAAATGTCGGATGTACATTTATCGAAGATGGAAAAGAATCTGAAGTAATCCTTGAGGTTGATGGAGATTCAAAAAATGTTCTATATACTAAATTTATAAAAGATTACAAGATTGATTTTATTAAAATAGAGAACCGTAAGGTTTATATAAAAATATCTAAGAAAAATACTGAGATTAAAAAGCCGATGGCTATAAGTGGTCAGGCAGGTAATCATTATACTACAACAGACTATGAGTATATAGAATCAGATAATCTGATCATATTTATGCCAAAGGGAATCAGCTTTGATGGAAATATTCTTGTTAAGTTTGAAGAATACATGAAGAGTGTAGAGAAGAATACAGGACTTCAGAGAAAGCAGATTGAATCAAATTACGTAGGATTTCAGGTAATGCAGAAATATGTATATGGAACGGATGTTTTTGAAGGAGTGGACAGTGAGTACAAGAAGGTTCACGTGTATATTAATGATAATATTCATCCGAATTGTTCTGCAGTCAGAGAAGGATATTCTGCTATAATAATGGATTCTTATGCGCTGAAGGTAAATGATCCGGATAAGCTTGAGACTACATTTATTCATGAGTATACACATTATAATCATCTGACAAATGGTACAAGCTTTAATCCAATAATGAATGAAGGCTACGCAGCATATATAGAAATGAAAGCAGCACGTGAGTTTGTAAAGGTAAGCGATGAGGATTTCCATTATAATTATTTATATGGATACCTGATGGATGAGGGTGAGCTGACTGAGGCAAATGCAGAGAAAATATTTACGGAAGGATATCCTGATGGTCCGGAGCATACTAAGACATATAATTACGGATATGTTTTCATGGAATATCTTCATCAGACCTATGGAAGCAAGGCATTTACCAATCTGTTTAAGGAAGGAAACAAGATTCTGGATAAGCAGGTGGAGGAAACAGGTATGGGAGATCTGAGTGGTGAAAACACAGCAAAGCTTCTGAAAAAAACATATTCGAATAATATTTTTAAAGACTTTGTAAAATGGATTGGTGAGCATCCAGAGTATACCAGGGAAGCACAGGTATATGAATAAAAAATAATAGCACTATCCCTATTTTAATGGTAGAATAGGGATAGTGTTTTTATATAGAAGGAAGATAAAAGTGGATTATTTAAATCAATTAATATCGAATCGTATCCTGTGGGCTGGTCTCATAGGCTGGGGCTCAGCGCAAATACTAAAAACAATTATATTTCTCATAGTTAATAAAAGACTTGAACTGGAAAGACTTTTTGGTGATGGTGGTATGCCAAGCGGACATTCAGCTACGGTTACAGCAGTTGCACTTTCTACAGGACTGGAATGTGGATTTGGCTCCCCGGTATTTGCTATAGCAATGATAATGGCTATAGTAGTAATGCATGATGCTTCCGGTGTTCGTCTGGAAACAGGAAAGCAGGCTAAGGCTATAAATGATATGATGGAATTCATGCAGAAGCTTGGCGGTAAGGAGCTTTCAAATGAGGAGAAGCTGAAGGAATTCGTGGGCCATACACCACTCCAGGTTGGAATGGGTGGAGTGCTTGGAATAATAGTGGCTATCTTTTTCCATCTGGCTTAGATTACATTTTACATTAATATACTTATGTAGAGGACTGACAATGAAAATCAGAAACAAAGAATTTGATATGAAATCCCCTGATGTATACATTATGGGGATTTTAAATATTACTCCGGATTCATTTTCCGACGGCGGAAGATATGTGGAAAGAGATGACATACTAAGTCATGCTGAGGAAATGATAAGTGCCGGCGCAGATATCATAGATATCGGGGGCGAAAGCACCCGCCCGGGATATCAGCCGGTTACTGAGCAGGAGGAAATAGAACGTGTTTGTAATGCCATCGATGTGATCAGAGGCGAATTTGATGTACCAATATCCGTTGATACTTATAAGGCGGCGGTAATGGATCAGTGTCTTAAGGCAGGTGCGGATATCGCAAATGATATCTGGGGGCTCAGGTATGATCTGTTTAATCCTTCCGGAATAAATCATGCGAGTTTGCCATCTCAAATGGCTGAGGTTGTTAAGAAGTACGACGTTCCCGTGGTTGTCATGCATAATGACAACATGACCAGGTCGCTGGAAGAAAGAACTTCTTCAGGTGTTATAGAGGAGTACGCTAAAATCTGCGGTGTGTCTATGGATGAGGCTACTAAAGATGCAGTGGAAAATAGTGTATTAATCCGAGTGATCAGAGGACTTCAGCAGTCCATAGATATAGCGCTTCAACATGGAATTGATAAGGATAAGATAATACTTGATCCGGGAGTGGGCTTTGCCAAAACCGATCTGGAAAATCGAAAGGTGCTAAAGGCGCTTTCACGTATAGTCGAGGAATTTGATTATACAGTTCTTCTCGGAGCATCCCGCAAGTCGGTTATCGGAAATGCCCTTCAGCTTCCCGCTGATGAAAGAGAAGAGGGTACACTGGTTACAACCCTCCTGGCTGCAGAAGCCGGCTGCAAATTCGTAAGAGTCCACGACGTAGAAAAAAACGCCAGAGCCCTAAAAATGTACAGAGCAATCTACGAAGCATAACCCGAAAGATGACAGTTTTTTATCAGGTGAAAAACTGTCATCTTTTTATGTAAACCAAATTTAAATCTTTTTATGAATTTGAAAATAATTTTCAAATTCGCTTGACAATCTAATAGACAAATAGTAAAATGAAAATCGTTTTCAAATATAAAATGAAAATGGTTTTCATTTTTAGTTACTATGACACCAACATTTTTATTATGAAATAGTTGTATATGAGGATTATTTAAATGAATAATAAGTCGCAATATAAAACTAAACAGCGTGCAGAGATAACAGCTTACCTGATGAGTAAGTCGGGAGAGCATGTTACGGTGAATGATGTTTGCAAGCACTTTGAAGAGATGGGCAAGCCTATTGGAGTAACTACTGTATATCGTCAACTGGATAAAATGGTTGAAGAAGGCATAGTTAATAAGTATACGCTGGATAGCAAAAGCTCTGCCTGCTATGAGTATGTTGATGAGCATGATCATTCCCATGGACTTGTAAAATGTTATCACTGTAAATGTGATAAGTGCGGTAAAGTAATCCATCTTCACTGTAGTGAGATAGAAGAAATTTTCAAGCATATTGAAGATAAGCATGAATTTGTAATTAATTCAAAGAGAACTGTTTTATATGGCTTGTGCGAAGAATGCAGAAAAGCGGAGGCTTAACAGGAATGAATGGTTGCAGGATTTACAGTCTTGTTGTCTGTGGTCTCCTCCTTCTGACGTTATTCTTTTCCATGCTTTTTATATCGGAGGAAATGGGACATCACGATTGCACCGGTGAAGACTGCCCTGTTTGTGCGGTCATAGATATATGTATTAATAATGTAGGAAAATGCGGTACAGCGATAATTGCAGCGGTTGCAGCAGTTGTGGTAATGATTACATTTTCCGATACTGATAGTATATATAAGGAAGAAATATTATTCTCTTCACTGACAGGGAATAAGGTCAGACTGAATAACTGATAAATGAAAAGGCAGTATATTCATTTAGAAGTTTGTCCTGAGCAGGGCGAGGGGCTATTGAAGAGGAGATAATCAGATGTATAGAAATATGAAAAATAAGATTTATAGTGGTGAATATGGTTTTGTTAATGGCAGACTCAGAAAAGCAGCGGTTTTATTTGTCAGCTTGATTATGCTGATGAGTCTTGCTGCTTGTGGTTCTAATAGTGCGGATGGTCCTACAAGTGTTACTTATGCGGGAAAGCTTGGTGGTGAATCCGCTGATCATTCTGCCGGAGATGGAAAGCTGCAGGTTGTTACAACTATATTTCCTGAGTATGACTGGGTTAGAGAAATAGCCGGTCTGGGAGCTAACAGTGTTGATAAGAGCGCAGCTGATGGTATAGAGCTTACAATGCTTCTTGATAATGGAGTGGATCTTCATTCCTTCCAGCCTACTGCAGCAGATATAGCAAAGATATCTACCTGCGATATGTTTATCTATGTCGGTGGTGAGTCAGATTTCTGGGTAGATGATGCATTAAAAGAATCTATAAATAAGAATATGGTAGTAATTGATCTTCTGGATGTTCTCGGTGACTCTGTTAAGGAAGAAGAGGTAGTCGAGGGTATGCAGGAAGAAGAGGAAGAACATGAGCATGAGCATGGCGAGGCTGGTGAAGCAGAGGAACATGAACATGAAGATGAGGAAGAGGAAGGCCCTGAATATGACGAGCATGTATGGCTTTCTCTGAAGGATTCACAGACTCTTTGTTCTGAGATAGCAAAGAAGCTGGGTGAGATCGATCCTGAACATGCTGAAGCATATAATGCTAATGCAGAGAACTATGTTTCCAAGCTTGCAGCACTTGATCAGGAGTATCAGAGTGCGGTAGACAACGCAAAGGTAAAGACAATTCTTTTCGGAGACAGATTTCCATTCAGATATATGGCTGACGACTACGGAATCGATTATTATGCAGCATTTGTAGGCTGCTCAGCTGAAACAGAGGCAAGCTTTGAGACAGTTATTTTCCTTTCTGGAAAGGTTGATGAGCTGAAGCTTCCTGCTATATGCACTATTGAAAACAGTGATCAGAAAATAGCTAATACTATTAAAGATAATACAACATCGAAGGATCAGGAAATTATAGCATTTAATTCCCTTCAGTCAACTACTTCGAAAAATGTTGAAGAAGGGGTAACTTATATCGGAGCTATGGAAGATAATCTTCAGGTTCTAAAAAATGCTTTAGGAAGCAAATAAGGAGTTTTATTATGAGCTACATTGATGTAAAGGATGTATCCACCGGTTATGAGGGGATACCGCTTACAAAGCACATAAACTTCAAAGTAGAAAAGGGCGACTATCTCTGTATAGTAGGCGAAAATGGTGCCGGGAAGAGTACTCTCATGAAGACTCTTCTCAGGCTTCAGCCTGTTATCAAGGGCGAGATCACATATAGTGACGAGCTGGGTAAAAATGAGATAGGTTACCTGCCGCAGCAGACTCTTATTCAAAGAGATTTTCCTGCAAGCGTATGGGAAATAGTTCTTTCGGGTAATCTTGCAAAGACAGGACTCAGACCGTTCTATAACTCTGAAGAAAAGAAAAGAGCGAAGGACTGTCTTAAGAAGCTGGATGCATGGGATCTCAGAAAGCAGACATTTCGCAATCTTTCAGGCGGACAGCAGCAGAGAGTACTTCTTGCAAGAGCACTTGTTGCCACCAGCAAAATCATACTTCTGGACGAACCTGTCAGCGGTCTGGATGCTAAGGTAACAGAGGAAATGTATTCACTTGTTGAGAAACTTAATAAGGATGGCATAACCATCATAATGATTTCTCATGATATTAAGACTGCTGTAAGATATGCCAGTCATATACTTCATCTGGGACATAAACAGCTGTTCTTCGGTAAGACTGAGGATTATCTGAAGAGTGAAGCATATAAATACTGGACCAGCGTAGGAGGTGACGATGATGAGTGAGCTCATGTATTATCTTCAATTCAATTTTGTCATCTATGCACTTATCGTAGGTGTTCTTATCGCGCTGTGTGCTTCCCTTCTTGGAGTAACACTTGTGCTTAAGAGATATTCCTTTATAGGAGATGGACTGTCTCACGTTGCATTTGGCGCAATGGCCATTGCTACGGTTTTGAAGCTCGTAAATATAAATATTATCGTAATGCCGGTAACGATCATTGTGGCAGTTATACTGCTGAGAACCGGAAGCAAATCCATGCTGAAGGGTGATGCGGCCATTGCCATGCTTTCAGTTACATCATTGGCATTCGGCTATTTGATAATGAATGTATTTTCTGCATCATCAAATGTATCGGGAGATGTATGCAGTACCCTTTTTGGTTCAACCTCGATACTGACCCTGGATGGTGCAGAGGTTATCATATGTATAGTGTTATCCATACTTGTTATTGCTGCTTATATACTTTTTTACAATAAGATATTTGCAGTAACATTTGATGAAACATTTGCAGATGCAACCGGAGTGTCATCGAAGAGATATAATCTTCTGATAGCAGTAATAATAGCAGTGATAATAGTACTTGGAATGAATCTCGTGGGAAGCCTTCTGATATCTGCACTTATAGTATTTCCGGCACTTGCTGCTATGAGACTCAGTGGTACATTTAAAGGTGTGGTTATCCTGTCAGTTATTTTTTCAATAGTGTGCGCACTCCTGGGAATGCTTGTGTCTATCCTTTATTCTACTCCTGTAGGTGCTACTATAGTAGGAATGGATCTTTTGTGCTTTATAATATCTGTAATAATTGGTAAACTACACAGATTTTAGAATAAGATATATAGATTCTGTAATAAGCTACAACAACTACCAACATGTCATTCCGAGCGAAGTCGAGGAATCTTTCTATAATATAAAGAAAAAGATTCTTCGGGCTAAAGCCCTCAGAATGACATTTAGGAGGTAATATATGGTGAACAAAAAAATACTTTCAGTTATCGTGTCTGTTTTTATGATCATCAGTCTGATGGGATGTGGTAAGAACTCAGACAGTACAAAAATGGAATCTCAAAATACCGTGCAAAATGCCATAGACGAGCAGATAGCCAAGGAAGCGGCTGGTGGCGATATAGAGCAGGCACCGGCTGCGAAAGTGGAAAATGAGGCAATTTCGACTGATGCAAAGAAGACAAATGAGGCAGCGAAAGATAAGACAAATGAGGCAGCAGAAGATAAGACAAATGAGATAGCACAAGAAAATACAAGTACAGATCAGGGTGGTCAGGAAGCTACAACAGAAAACTGGTCATCTTATAGTGATGAAGTTGATAAGATGATGTCGGAGTCTTCGTCAGAAGGTGTAGATATAGATCTTACAAGCATGAGCAGTGATATGATTTATGCAACCGTATATCAGTTGCTGGCAGATGCCCCGAGCTATGTTGGTAAGACGATAAAAATGAGTGGAAGCTACTATAGCACATGGTTTGAAGATACACAGCAATACTATCATTTTGTTCTTATAAAGGATGCTCTCGCCTGCTGTCAGCAGGGAATGGAATTCGTATGGGATGATGGAAGTCATGCTTATCCGGATGAATATCCTGAGAATTATTCTGAAGTAGTTGTAATCGGTACATTTGAAACCTATAAGGATAATCCGGATGATCAGTTTGAGTACTGCAGGCTTAGTAATGCATCTATGGAGGTTGTTGCTCCACCTGAAGAAAATCAATGATTTAATAGGCTTGTAATAGCTGAACAGATACTTCAAATACTTATGATTAAGTGTTATAATAGAATACATATTATCAATAAAAGCTTTTCTATATGTGGAAAAGCTTTTATTGGTGTAAGACAGGGTAGTTTATGCTTATGCATTAAGAATAAAATAAAGGGCGAAGGATACTAATATGAGCAAGCCAATACTATGGATAGTTATTCCATGCTACAATGAGCAGGAGGTGCTTCCAATTACTGCACCTATGTTTCTTGATAAGATTAATCATCTGATTGCAGCTGAAAAGATAGCTGAAAGCAGCCGTATCCTTTTTGTAAATGACGGCTCAAAGGATGAAACCTGGAATATAATAAAGAAGCTTTCTGATGAGGATGAACATTTTATAGGAATCTGCCAGAGCAGAAACCGTGGACATCAGAATGCCGTACTTGCCGGACTTATGGAAGCAAAGGATAACTGCGATATAACCATATCTATAGACTGTGATGGGCAGGATGATATAAATGCCATGGATGAAATGGTGGATGCTTATCTGGATGGCTGTGAAGTGGTTTATGGAGTCAGAAAGAGTCGTGATAAGGATACATGGTTTAAACGCAGCACTGCTCAAGGCTTTTATAAGCTTATGAATTCTATGGGAGCTGAGGTAGTCTATAATCATGCAGACTACAGACTTGTAAGTTCAAAGGTATTGGAACATTTTGCAGACTTTCAAGAGGTAAATATATTCTTAAGAGGAATGTTTCCACTTGTAGGCTTTAAGAGCACAAGTGTATATTACGACAGAGAAGAGAGGCTGGCAGGTAAGAGCCATTATCCACTTAGAAAGATGCTGGGACTTGCATTTGATGGAATTACCAGTCTGTCTATACAGCCTATAAGGTTAATATCGGGCCTTGGAATATTCTTTAGTATTGTAGGATTTATCGGAGTAATATGGGCTATCGTAATCAAGCTTATTGGATACAGTGTTGATGGATGGGCATCGACTATGTGTATAGTTGCTTTTCTGGGAGGCTTACAGCTTCTAAGTCTGGGGGTTATAGGTGAATATGTTGGAAAAACATATATGGAGACCAAACACAGACCGAGATATATAATAAGTGACAGAACATGGGAAGAACCTGATGAAGATAGAAAGGGTTCTTCAAAGTAATGGTGGTGAAGGAAATTAAAGAGGGGTATATGAAACAGGAAAATCAGACTATAAAAAACAGATTGGCAGATATTAAAGCTTCTGATGCTGAAATAACAGAAACAGTAGAAACGGTAGAAACAGCAGAAATAAAAACAGAAAGTGTAATCAGAGAACGCTGGATTGATACATTTCTGCAGAAATCATTTACATTCAAAGGTGTAACCTTTGAAATGATAGATTTGCTTTTCGTGGCTGTATTATGGATATTTGCTTTTATCATCAGATATAAGCTTTTTCCTATAGAATCACCGGACTATTATGGATTTCTGGAACAATGGATGCAGAAGATAGAAGAGTATGGTGGATTTAGTTCCATGGGTAAAGAGATATCGAACTATGCCTGTGGATATATGTATCTTATGTGCCTGGTTCAGTCCATAACTGATGACTGGCTGACAGGACTTAAGATGATATCCGTCATATTTGATTATGCTATTTCAGTTGCAGTATTTCTTATAGTTTATCATATGACTAAAGAGACAAGAAAATCTATTGCAGGGATGGCATTTGTTCTGTTAACGCCAACTACTATTATTGACAGTGCATACTGGTGTCAGTGTGACGTAATATATTCATGTTTTATACTGTATGCTTTATATTTTATTCTTAAAGATAAAAGTTCGCTTGCTATGATAATGCTTGGAATCAGTTTTAGTTTCAAGCTGCAGACAGTATTTATTCTTCCATTTATTGTTATATTATGGCTTAGAAAATATACTGTAAAGCTGCTTCATCTGCTATGGATTCCTGCTATATATGTGATCAGTATATTCCCGGCATGGATGTTTGGAAGAAGCTTCAAGGATCTTCTGCTGTTTTATTTCAAACAGGGAAGCTATTATCCTTGGGGAACACTGGAATATCCAAATGTATATGCACTGCTTGATGAAGTAATACCTAATGGACATTATAGTGATGAGGTATCAGGAGCAGGACTTTTCCTCTCGCTGATGCTTCTGGGAGTTATAGCGTATTATGTATATGTGAAGTTGGGAGAGCATGATAAGAAGCTCGGAATAAATCATGTATCCAGAGAAACCAGTGGTATATCAAATGAGATATTTATCCTGTTAGCACTTCTTACAGTTGCAGTAACTGTTTATACACTCCCACATATGCACGACAGATATGGTTATCTGATAGATATACTGGTAATTATTTATGCAGTTATCAGACCAAAGAGAATTCCACTTATGTGTGCATTTTTCATTGTATCAATACTCACATTTATCCCTTATCTGACAGGTGTACATGTATTCAGCCTTCAGACCGTTGCTATCGTAATGACAGTACTGATTGCGATAGTAGGAAGGGACCTATATATGGAGATAAAAGAAATGTAATTTATATAAGTGTCCAGCTCTTGAACCAGTTTAATTTATGTGTCCATTCATAAGAGAAAGGAACACCTGATATAAGAGGATAGAAGAGACAGAAGATAAATATTACAACTGCCATATAAACATTTATGATTTTCTTTAGTCCCGGTTTCCAGTTTATTAGTGTGTTTATGGTGTATCCTATCATGAAAACTGAGAAGATAAATGATGGGAAGTAGTGATAGATGAA
>DOVG01000249.1 GCA_003520205.1 Lachnospiraceae bacterium | reverse complement strand
GTGATGAGATGAGACTTATCGACAGCGCAGAAGATTCTGAATACATGGCTACGAAAGTTCCTGATTCAAATGGATGCTATGTAGTGCCGGCATTTACTGGTCTGGGAGCACCTTACTGGAATCAATATGCGCGTGGAGTAATTGTTGGAATTACAAGAGGCGTAAATAAATATCATATTATCAGAGCTACTCTTGAGTCTATAGCATATGAAACAAGTGATGTTCTTTCAGCTATGGAAAAGGATTCTGGTGTGAAACTGAGTGAACTTAAGGTTGATGGCGGAGCATCTGCGAATAATTTTCTTATGCAGACGCAGGCAGACATTATAAATGCTACAGTAGTCAGACCTGACTGTTTGGAAAGTACTGCGATGGGTGCAGCATTTCTGGCAGGACTTGCGGTAGGATACTGGTCTTCCCGTGATGAACTTAGAACTGTTCTCAGTATTGATAAAGTATATAAGCCTGCTATAACAGAGGAAGAAAGAACTAAACGCCTTGAAGGATGGAATAAGGCGGTAGGAAGAAGCTTTGACTGGGTAGAAAAATAGTATTATTCTAGTCACTATACTAGGTCCTCTGGAAGATTGCCCTTTATTATCCATTCGATAATTCTGTCACAAGCATGGGTATCTATATGGTCAAAGTTATTCTTCAGATAATCTGTTGTTTTATAGTATTCAAAATCCTCATGGTAGATAGCATCTATCATGTCGTCAAAGGTCTCAGTTATCTTACCGGGCACATTTGCTCTATAGTCTCTATGAAAGCCTCGCTCTTTAGTATAGCTTTCTATATCATAAGCAAAGAAGAGCATAGGTTTTCTCATAAGAGAGAATTCATATATATTTGATGAATAATCAGTAATAAGAAGATCGGTGATGTAGAAGAGATCATTGATATTTGGATAATCAGACATATCTGTTAGTCTGTCCCTATAGTTCTCAGGAATCGGGACTGGTTCTGATATAAAAGGATGCATTTTAAAAATTATTACAGAATCAGTATCCTTACACATTTTATAGAGCTTATCAAAATCAAGCATGTCATACGGATAGTATGCATGCTTTTTATTTTCACCTCTGTAAGTAGGTGCAAATAGAATGACACGGTTCTGTTTACATAAAATAGAATTATGTGAAGTGATATTTTCTATTGCTTCTTTTTTATGCTCATCATCCAGAAATTCATCAAGTCTGGGCATACCGGTTGGAAGTACTTGTGAATCATTTATACCCCATACTTCTGAGAAGAAATGTCTTATCTTCTTTGAACCTGCTATACCGTAGGTATACTGTCTGTGTCCTGACCAGGGAGCCGGACTTGCAGGCATACCAAATCTGCTGTATCCGGTTGATTTAAAACCGGCACCAGCATGCCACAGTTGTGTGATTATAGTATTCTTTATAGTTAGCCAGTCAGTAGTCTGGCTGTGATCATCTAAGAAAATATAATCAGCTTCAGCTATTTTTTTGAGTGTTTTAATCCAGTGTATAATATTATAATGTTTTGTTGTAACAGCACGAAGAGCTTCTTTGGGTGAGTAACCTTCTTTGAGAAGTTTCATTTTCAAAGCATTCATATTTGGACTGATTTCTTCGCTTTGGTCTGACATGAGAAGAATTCGAGGATTTTTTATAGAGTGGATATCTGCGGTATTCTTTCTGTGAAGTAGCAGATAGAAAGAATTATATATCAGCCTCAGTATTGATTTAGCCAGATTATGTCTGGAACGTCTTACAAATGAACTTATACTTTTTATTAATCCAAGATTCTTTAACCTGCCATCACCGGCTTTTATTTTAATACCATTACGAGATGAAAACTGGATTGTATATGCTCGTTCATTGTGAAAATAAATGAATTGACGATTATACCTCTTAACGTTTATATTATTAGAGTATACTAAAGCTTCATTATTAGAGTTAACGAGTTTATATATGCCGCAAGGAAGCATTTTACAGTTACCTGGATTTGTTATATTCAGTCTGTATTCTGAAGGATTATCATCTGAGTGCTGAAGCTCAGCTTTGAAGGAACCATTAGTATCTTTTATATAAAATGATGGATAATTTCCATCAGAGTTTGAATAGATTTTATCTATATAAAAAGATATCCAGATTCTGTCCCATTTTATATTATTTACAATATAAGCCATTTGTATATCCTTCCTTTTAGTAAGACTAAATACTTCTATATATTAACAAATCTTTATTATTGGTTCAAATTTTTTAATCTTTTTTTAATCTTTATATAAAGACTATTTTATTTATTAATATTAGAATGTGAATTGTCAAAAGGAAATGGCCAATAACTTACGACAAGCAAGTAAGTGTAAAAAGATTAATAAGAAAGATGAGGATATAAAAATGGATAATTTTGAAAAGGTTGAAAAATTAGTAGAAAAGGCACATGTATCATATGAGGATGCAAAGAAAGCTCTTGATGAAGCAAATGGAGATATTCTTGATGCAATGATTATTCTTGAGAAGCAGGGTAAGGTATCAAAGCCTGAACAGACTATCTATACTACCAGACCAGAAGATAATGTAGGATATAAGGATGTACCGGCAGCTGTGGAGAATACAAAGAAGGATAATGGAAAAGGTTTCTTTAAAACTATAGGTGATGGAATAAAGAGAGGATTTCAGTATACAGTAGATAATTCACTCAAGGTTACCAGAAAAGGAGAAACAGTTCTGAATATTCCACTCTGGATATCAATAATATTGGTTCTTTGTGCATGGCACCTGCTTCTGGTTGTATTTGTAATATCACTTTTCCTTGAGTGCAGATATTCTATCGAAGGAAAAGATAATGCAAGAGAAGTAAATGATATTCTTAATCAGGCTTCAGATCTGGCGGAGAAAGCAAAAGAAAGCTTTACATCTGATAACAGTAGCGTTAATGAGGCAACAGGTTATACAGCACCGGCTGGAGAAAGCGTTTACAGAACACAGGCCACAGTTGATAACAGTAATGTGAAAACAGATGTTACTGTAGAGAATGCTGATAATAACGAACAGTAATATAGATCAGAGGATAAAACCTCTGATTATAATAAGAAAAGAGGGTTTTATATGGGAGCATATATACTGGTAGTAGAAGACGAAGAAAAATTAGCAAGATTTATCGAACTGGAGCTTAGGCATGAGGGCTATACAGTAGATAAGGTAATGAATGGGCGAGATGCTCTGGATATTGCTATAGAAAAAGATTATGATCTGATATTACTGGATATTATGCTCCCGGGACTAAATGGGCTTGAAGTTATGAGACGTCTCAGCAGGGAAAAATCAACTCCTGTTATTCTTCTGACAGCCAGAGATGCTGTTATGGATAAGGTATCAGGACTTGATGCGGGGGCTGTGGACTACATAACCAAGCCTTTTGCCATAGAAGAGCTTCTGGCAAGAATAAGAGTTGCACTAAAGCTTTATAGTGTTGAAAATGTTAATGGAAAGAATGCATCTGAAGCATCCGGTAATGATGAAGAAGGAATACTCAAGTGGAAAGCGCTTACACTTGATGATAAAAGGCATGTTGTTAAGTATGATGGACATACCATAGAGCTTACGAACAGAGAGTTTGTTATGCTTAAAGTCCTCCTGGAGAATATGGATATTGTATTGTCAAGAGATACACTTCTTGAAAGAGTGTGTGGATATGATTA
>DOVG01000214.1 GCA_003520205.1 Lachnospiraceae bacterium | reverse complement strand
GTCTTAAGTCTACTGCCACATCATATACTTCGCCCTTTATAACTCTAACGAGCTTATCCTGAGGAAATTCCTTCTGAAAATGTAATCCTCTCAGAACGCCTTTCTTGGAAGCACTCTGATTATCCTGCACAAATTCATATGGAATTCCTGCTTCTATCATATCATTTTTATTATAGGTCTCCATGAAGTAGCCTCTGTCATCACCGAAAACAGTAGGAGTTATAACCTTAAGACCTTCTATTTCAATTCCGTTCTTTTCACATGTTTCAACGCTTATTTTTCCCATAGCTATTCCTTTCCTTTACCATAAATATTTATTACTAACAAAAACTTCCCACATGTCATTCCGAGCGAAGTCGAGGAATCTTTTGATGTTTAAAGGAAAAGATTCTTCGGGCTTAAGCCATCAAAGGGAATCACACATTTGAATATTCACTCGCCCAGCTTATGGTTCTTCTGATTCCTTCTTCAAAGCTAATCTCAGGAACAAAACCAGTATCAGCTATCAGTTCTGTAATATCTGCCTCCAGATGCATTACCTGATTCTGATCATATTCTCTCTCGCCTATTCCCACGTCAAGAGAAGGATCAATCGCATCTCTGATAGCATATATATATTCTCTAAGAAGTCTTCCCTCACCTGAACCTATAGTATAGCATTTCTGATTATGTCCTTTTTCAGCAAGTGCTATAAATGCCTTCGCCAGATCTTCAACATATATATAGTCCCATATCTGTTCTGCAGGAGTGAACTTCATTCTCTCATTCCTCAGCATCGTTCTGACAGCCGACATAACCATGGTAGTTTCGTTGTCTCCCGGGCCATAGCAGCTGACTATTCTGCCCCACACGTGCCTTATGCCAAGATTCTGGCACTCCAGCTGTGACAGCTTGCAGGCTGCCAGCTTTGCCACTCCATAGCCTGTTTTAGGATCCTTCGGAAGCTCATCCGTCAGCTTTGCACTTGCTATTCCAAACTCGGCCTGCGAACCGGCTCCGACAAAAGCTTTACAGCCGGTTTCATACGCCAGATGAACCGCATCTACAGTAGCCTTGATATTTGCAGCCTGTTTTGAGGCATCATTTCTTCCAGGTCCAAATGTATGTGCCCAGCCAAAATGAAAGAAAGCATCATGTTCCCAGCCAAGCTTGTCTCTTAAAGATCTGAGTTCTGAAAGTTCGCAGTCAAAGAGTCTCAGCGTTCCATACTCTACCAGCTCATTGATGCTGTCCATTTCTATCTTATCTCTTTCAACGAGCTCCTCAAGGTATTCAAGATTCTCTGACATAGGCCTTACTATAGCAGTAACATTTACACCTTGTCTCAGAAGCAGTCTTGTAACCTCAGCTCCTATCATTCCGGTTGCGCCGGTTATAATTACATCTTTCATATATTTCCTTTTATATTCCCTGAGTATATACAGGGAATAGTTTCTTGTTTTTTATAGTTCAGCTCTACAGCTGTTTGATTCTGTCAATGGCCTCAACCGTATTTTCAAAGCTTCCGAATGCAGTAAGTCTAAAATGTCCTTCTCCACTCGGTCCAAATCCTGAACCGGGAGTACCGACTACATTTGCTTCTTTAAGCAGATAATCAAAGAAGTCCCAACTGGACATATTATCAGGCGTTTTAAGCCAGATATACGGTGCATTAACGCCACCCGATACTGTATAGCCGGCACTTTTAAGTCCTTCAAGTATGTATCTGGCATTCTTCATGTAATAAGCTATCTGCTCATTTGTTTCTCTGATTCCTTCATCAGAAAATACAGCTTCTCCAGCCTTCTGTATGATATAAGGAGCTCCATTGAATTTAGTTCCATGTCTTCTTGCCCAGAGTGCATTCAGACTATTTCCATCAGCGTCCTTAATATCCTTCGGAATAACTGTATATCCAAGTCTTGTTCCCGTAAATCCGGCATTCTTGGAGAAGGATCTGATCTCGATAGCACAATTTCTGGCACCCTCACATTCATAGATAGAATGAGGAACATTTTCTTCTGATATATACGCCTCATAAGCCGCATCATATATAATTACCGCTCCAACACGTATAGCATAGTCAACCCACTCCTGAAGCGCAGGCTTTGTTATAGTTGCACCAGTAGGATTATTAGGGAAACAAAGATATATAATGTCAGGAGTCTCTGTCGGAAGTTCAGGAGCATAGCCATTCTCAGCCGTACATGGCATATAAATCACATCGCTCCAGAGTCCGGTAGCCGCATCATAGTTACCCGTTCTTCCTGCCATGACATTTGTATCAACATAAACAGGATAAACAGGATCACATACAGCGATTTTCTGGTTCTTTGTAAATATCTCCTGAATATTTCCGGAATCAGACTTAGCACCATCGCTTACAAATACTTCATCTGCATACACTTCAGCCCCTAAAGGTTTAAATGCTTTCTCTACAATTGTATCTCTCAAAAAGCCATAACCCAGATCCGGTGCATATCCTCTGAAGGTAGCCGCATCAGCCATCTCATCTACAGCACTGTGAAGTGCTTTTATGACAGTCGGACAAAGTGGCTGTGTTACATCTCCTATGCCAAGTCTTATTATCTTCTTATCGGGGTTCTCCTCAGCGAATTGACTGACTTTCTTCGCTATATTAGAAAAAAGATAACTTCCCGGCAACTTCAAATAATCTTCATTCGCTCTAAACATTTTTCCTCCTAAAACCTATCAGCTTAAAGCAGCTTGTAAAACTTAAATATTTCCTTCAAATACAGTGGTTGCAGGCCCCGTCATAAACACATTGTTCTGGTCCTGATCCCAACGTATCTTTAAATCTCCACCCAAAAGACTTACCGTTACTTCGTCCTCTGTTTTTTCATTTACTATAGATGCTACAACCGTAGCACATGCACCTGTTCCGCATGCAAGAGTTTCCCCTGAACCTCTTTCCCACACGCGCATCTTCAGATGCCCCCTGTCTACTACCTGTACAAACTCTGTATTTACCTGCTCAGGAAACATTTCATGCTTCTCGAACTTTGGACCTATTTCCTCTATACGTACACTGTCTGTATCATCCACATATACTATCACATGAGGGTTGCCCATAGATACCGGCGTCCCATAATAAAATGTATCATCTATCATAATCGGTATATTCACCATAGCGCCATGACTGTTTTCCGGCTTATAAGCTCCTGTAAGCTTTATGGGAATCTCATCAGGTTCAAATATAGGAGAACCCATATTTACAGTAACATGTGACACTACCATACCATTATTAGATACTTCTTTATAGCCTTCCACCTCATCATCCGGCTTAACAGCCAGATTCAGTATCTTAATTCCTGACAAAGTCTCTACGGTAACTATTTTCTTACTGGTCAATCCATGATCATATACATATTTACCAACACATCTGATTCCATTACCACACATCTTGCCTCTGGAACCATCAGCATTATACATATCCATCATAAAATCCGCCCTATCGCTTGCTTTTATCAGAATAAGACCATCTGAACCGATGCCAAAATGTCTGTCACTTACCAGTTTTGCGAGAGATGACGGATCCTCAACTTCATTTTCTATTGCATTAATATATACATAATCGTTGCCGATTCCATGCATTTTTGTAAATTTCATTTATTTTTACCTTACTTTTTTATTGATTGTATTGTTACCAGAACATACAGAGTATATTTTACCACAAACCTATGTCATGGTCAAAGAATACATAAAAACGCGTACCCGGATGGATACGCGTTCTAGTCTTCTTGTTACCCTTAAATAAGCTTACTCATTTACATAAGGGAGAATAGCAATCTGTCTAGCTCTCTTGATTGCTGTTGTCAGCTCTCTCTGATGCTTAGCACAGTTACCTGTTATACGACGAGGAAGAATCTTTCCTCTTTCAGATACATATTTCTTAAGGAGATTTGCATCCTTATAATCAATTACCTGATTGTTGTCAGAGCAGAATACACAGACCTTTCTTCTTCTATGCATAGGTCTTCTTCTCATAGGTGCTGCTCCGCCTTCTTTATTAAATGGCATCTTTCTACCTCCATGAATTCATATGCATCCAAACTCACTTCTTACTTAAATGGCAGATCATTCTCTATTCCTTCAGGAATATTCATAAATGCATCCGCACTCGCATCAGCTGGTGATGGTGCAGCCTGTGGCGCATATCCACCCTGTGATTCTGAAGAAGCGCCCTTGCTCTCAGCAAATTCCTGTTCTTCTATAACAACCTCTGTTGTATAGACCTTCTGACCATCCTTATTAGTATAAGAACCTGTCTGTATACGGCCTGTTGCAGCAATCTTAGTTCCCTGTTTCAGGTACTTCTCTGCAAATTCGCCCTGTCTGCCGAAAGCAACACATGATATAAAATCAGCACTCTGCTGATTATCTCCGCCATTTCTTCTGGCAAATCTTCTGTCAACAGCAAGAGTATATCTTGCAATTGCAAGTTGCTCGCCATTTTGTGAATTTGAATATCTAACCTCAGGGTCTCTAGTTAAACGACCCATTAATATAACCTTGTTCATTCAGGACTCCTCCTTATATACGGAAAACTACGCGTCCTGCTTAACAATTAAGAATCTGATGACATTTTCGTAGATTCTAAGATGTCTTTCGATAAATGCTGGAGCATCTTCCGGACCTTCGAAATGTACGAAATAGTAGTATCCCTCTAACATATCCTGAATCTCGTATGCAAGCTTCTGCTTTCCTCTGTCATCGATGTCTGTAATAGTACTTCCAGACTTCGCAACACGATTCTTTACTCTCTCAAGAGTAGCAGTTCTTGCTTCGTCATCAATCTTAGAGCTAAGTACTAACGCGATCTCATACTTGTTCATTCTTTGCACCTCCTTATGGACTTTTTTTGGTTTTTACCCTGAAATCCCGGTAGATACTGAGACTTCACAGCGCCGAATCAGTTAATCCGGCAAGTGCAGGTAAAAACAAGGATTTTTTTGCATCACAGACGTTCATAATATCATATGGTCTTACTTGATGCAAGTGTTTTTTTGTAGGTAATCGCTGAATCATCCGGCTTCGCCGTATGTCGCTGCTTCGCAGCTTCTATTCAGCGATACCTTTTATTCTGCTTTAAAAAGGTTTATCTACCAAGGTCTTGCCTATCGGCAGACTTTGGGATAAACCTTTTTAGCAGAATTATTTGGGTATGTTTTTATATCTCACTATCTTCATGGTAGCGTTCTTTATGAATTCTTCATCACGAAGTTTTATACGTGTGATCTGCTTATACAGTGGACGTCCCTTATTAACCTTATTCTTTAATTTTTCAAAGTAAGCTGTATCCCCCAGATGATCCTCCTCCGGAAATACCTCTGCAACTATCTTTCCAGCCTCATCATATACGAGAACCTCTTTAACTGCAGAATCTCTTGCTATATCCTGCTCAAGCTCTTCAGGAGATATATTTTCACCATTACTAAGTATTATAAGATTTTTCTTTCTTCCTGTAAGATAGATGAAATTATCTTCATCCACATATCCCAGATCGCCTGTATGATACCATCCATCTATAAGGGCATCTGCTGTTGCTTCAGGATTCTTATAATAACCCTTCATAACAAGTTCGCCCTTAAATGCAATCTCACCATCTTCAGTTGTCTTAACTTCTATACCCGGAACCAGATGTCCTACACTTCCATCCTTACGGAAGTATGGTCTGTTAACTGCTGTACAAGGTGAACATTCTGTTGCTCCGTATCCATTAAGTATTTCAATACCCCATGAACGGAACTCCTTTACATACATAGGGTCAAGAGCAGCTCCACCACAGATGATGTACTCAAGATTACCACCAAACACTTTCTGAATGGTTCCATATGTCTTCTTTCTTACATCTATTCCCGCTTTAAGCATTATATCAGTTGACTTCATGAGACCCTTAAAGGCTTTTGTTGCCCCTCTTTTTCCTATCTCACTCCATATCTGCTTATGGAAGAACTCAACAAACAGCGGAACAAGGAACATAGTCTGTGGTCCAAACTCTTCCATATTCTTCTTAACATATTTGAGACTCTTATTGATGTATATAGGCTGTCCGTAGTTAATAACCATGAGTATTCCAACAACCAAGCCAAATGCATGATGGAAAGGCAGTACTGCAAGAACTCCGCCTTTAGGTTCAAAAAGCATGCTTGTATGTACTATCTCATACGCAATATTGTGATTTGTAAGTTCTACGCCCTTACTTACACCTGATGTTCCTGATGTAAAAAGAATAGTAGCAGTCTTTTCATTATCTATCTCATAGTTCAGGAATTCTTCAGCTCCATCCTTCAGAAGCTTTCTTCCTTCAGATAAAAAGTCATCAAAATCCTTAAGGTTGTAGCATTTTTTTGCAACCTTCTTATTCTTCTCATAATATGTTCCTGATATGAAGGCTACATCGACATCTCCCATCTTGGCAAGAGATGCTATTTCTTCTTCCGGAAGTCCCTTATCTATCGCTACAGCAACATTACCACCATTTACCGTAGCAAGATATACTATCAGCCATTCATATGAATTCTCGCCCACTATGGCTACATGCTTATCTTTAATCTTTTTAGAGTACATCCATGCGCCAAAGGCATCCACATCTTCTTTAAGGTCGAGATAGGTTTTCTTCATCTCACCTGTCTCACAAGGATACACAAAAGCTGTCATCTGAGGCATAAGCGCAGCTTTTTTCTCAATCATTTCTTTGAGATTTTCCATTGGCATAACATCACAGTAGTCATAAAACTTATTTTTCATTTCTTTATTCCTTTAACTATTAGTAAACTACAACCGTAGTTCCTGAAGGGATATTATCATATATCCACTTGGCATTTTCCTTGGCAAGTCTGACACATCCATGAGAAACTGCACATCCCAGACGTCCGTCTATTACATTTCCATCCTTATCGCAGATAACGGAATGGAACAGATAGTCACCATAGAACTGAGAATAATAGAAGCATCTTCCGCCTCCCTCAGGATCGAAATAATATCCTTTAGCACCTATACTGAAGGTACCCTTAACTGTAGGAGTCTCCGGAGCTCCATTACCACACTGCCATTTAAAGAGTGGTTTCCAGGCTCCCTTGCTTCCACTATATATAGCCACATAATGAATATCACAATTTACAAGTATCAGATAATCCGTATTACTTGACAGATTCTTCGCCTTTGCATCCATACCATCCGGTGTAGAACCTACCCAGCGTCCCTTCTTGTCCAGCTTCTTGCCGTCTATCTTAGTATTCTTCGCCATAGCACCGACAGGTTTATTAGCCTTATTATTAGCCTTATAGAAATAGTAGAGTATTCCATTAAGATTTGTCCAGCCTATAGCCATGGTTCCATCTTCATGGAAGAAATATTTATACTTACCCTTCTTCATCCAGCCTGTCTTATAGTCACCCTTTTTGAGCAGATAATAATACTTCTTCTTTATCTTCTTGAAGCCTGTAATCTGCATACCCTTCTTACTCAGGTAGTAGGTCTTGCCATTTATCTGCTGCCAGCCCTTTTTAGCCTTACCTTTCGAACTAAAATAGTACTTTTTACCATTTATCTTAGTCCAGCCTGTAGACATCTTGCATGTATTTGTATTGAAATAATAATACTTTTTCTTATACTTAAACCATCCTGTCTTAAGCTTTCCTGTCTTATCAGAATAATAATACTTTTTCTTTACCTTGAAGAAGCCTTCCTTTGCAATTCCTTTTTTACCAAAGTAGTACTTTACTCCATCAACAGTAACAAAGCCCTTCTGCATGATACCTTCTTCGTCGAAATAGTAGTTCTTTCCACCTAAGGACTGTAAGCCCTTAAGCATACCATTTACAGAATCAACATAATACTTGTTGCTGCCAATTGATACCCATCCTGACTTCTTGATACCGGATGCATCAAAGTAGAATTTCTTTCCATTTACTATCTGCCACCCTGTCTGCATGACACCTTTTTCATCAAAATAGTAAGTATTTTCTCCTATAACAGTCATTCCAACAGAAACATGACCATCTTCTTTGAAATAATATTTATTTCCATCTAATTCCTGCCATCCTGAAAGGGTGGTTCCGTCATCATTTACATATTTGATGCCACCTTCATCTGTTTCCCAGCCTGCTGCAAACACACTAAAACCACCAAAAACTAAGGTTATAACCACTGCCGCAAGTAATATCAATAAATTTCTGTTAACCTTCTTAATCAATGTATTTCTCCTTCTACTACAATTAATGCACTAACAACGCAATCCTATTCATTATAAAGTGTATACCAATATTATTCAACACAAACTTTTACCCCGCTATAGCATCCAGCGGTTTTATCTTTGATGCCCATCTGGCCGGAAATGCCCCTGCAAGAACCGAAACAAGTACCGACAAAAGAACAGCCCCTATGATAAGCCATAGCGGAGTATCCATTATCCATGTCCCCTCCGGCATCTTCATATATTTTACCAGTCTGCCATTAATATATATATTTACAAGAAGTGATAGTATCACTCCAAGTATTCCTCCCAACGCACCAAGCATTGCAGATTCAAAAAGAAACATTAAACTGATATCATCACTGTCAGAACCAAGCATCTTAAGGAGTCCTATTTCCTTTATTCTGTCATACACCGCAGTCATCATAGTATTTATAATTCCTATGATTGCCACCACAGCTGCTATAAAACCTATAGCACCTAAGATAAACTGTATCATACTCACAGTTTCCGTAACTGACTTAACAGATTCCAGATTATTCTCTGCCTGAAACCCCATATCCTGAATAACCTTGGATACATGTTCTACTTTTTCTACATCATCGACTCTTATAATCAATCTGTTATACATCCAGGCAGAATATGGTCGGCCGTTTTTATCTAACGGCTGTCCCGGGATACGTCCATTCACTGACTGCCTCTTCAGATACGTCTTCATGGTATCTATATCTGTATATATCTCATAAGCATACTGATTTGAAGTTTCACCTGATACTTTAAGCTTCTGATATTTTACTTCAGATTCATCTTCCTCATCATCTTCCTTACTGTCTCCAGCCGATGCTGTTTCTAATTCTTCATCTTCACTTAAATCGTCTATCAGGTTCTTATCCAGTCTGAAATCCAGTTTTCTTCCCACTATAGGGCTACTACCTTGCGGGCTGTCCTTATACAACTGCCACGTTCTCTCATTATATAGAGTAGCTCTAACACCCTTATCAATTAAAAGAACTGGTCTTGAGCCATTTGCCTTTGGCAGCTCTCCTGTTTCAAGTTCCAAAAGCTCCATATACTCTTTAGGGACTCCATTCAGATTATTCCAGCCTATATATGGTCCAAGTTTTTCCTCTCCCTGAGCCTCTATAACAGGATATACCCCCGATACATTATCCAGTTTTTCTATTTTCTTTACTATCGAATCATTAAGAAGCCTGTCCTTTCTCCCATAGGAAGTAGTATATACATTTATCTCACGTGAACTACCCGCTTTTTCTACTTCTGCTAACATGGTTTTCCTGGCACCAATACCAGTTGTAAGCATAGTCACTACAGACATAATCCCTATCATTATACCCGCTATAGTAAGAACAGTTCTAAGCTTCCTGACTTTGATATTTGCAAGACTAAGTCTTATCAAATAGCCCATATAAATTCCTCACTTTATTCTTACATCATTTACTTCCTCTAATTAAAGTTTCTTTCCAGCTTCTTTCTTTTCAGATGGCGTCTCACAAAAAATATAATTATCAGAACTACGGCTGCAGCGATTATAATCTCCGCCTTGTTAGCCTCTGTAAGATGCCTTGTATTATCCTCCTTAATCTGTATAATATCCGAGAAATCCTGTTCAAGAACTTTTATATTGCCCAGACTTTCTTTTCCTGTATATTTATTACCATCTATATCCTCATACGTAATAATCAGATCATTATCATACTCCGTAGCATCCCGCACATCATCATGTTTTATAGCCTTTGTAATTATATCTATATTTGCATTTTTTCCAGGCTTTATATTTCCTATATAACTTTTGGAATCAGCTATATTATGCCCTGTAACCTGTGCTGTAACTTTATATATATCTGCCGCTCCTATATTGTTAACCGTAGAGACAATTTCGATATTATCACCCAGATGTATCTCTTCTTCAGCTATATAAGTATCTGAAACCAGAACTTCAGTTTTGAGCTTTATTGGTACATATACAGAGTCCTCTGATTTATAGCTTCCACTCCAATCCTCATATTCAGTCTTAACCTTAAGACTGTAAGTCTTTTCTTCCAGTTTCTTCACCGCCTCAAGTTTAAAAGTAAGCTCTATCTCTTCTTCTCCGGCTATTTCGTCCACATAACTGCTTCCTACTCCTTCTGACGGAAGGAACTCACCTTTGTCAGAAACCACCACGCATTTGAGATTCATCACTGTATTCTTCGAAGTATTCTTTAACTTGAAGCTTAATGAAAATGTATCTCCCGGATATATATCTTTCTTATCCAGAGAATATTCTGTCATCATCACCCTTGGGGTCATGGCATATGCCCTCATCGAATTTCCTGGCGTTGCAAAAAGTATAGCCAAAATCATTACCAAATACATGAATACGTCTTTTTTTATTATATACCCTCTTTTTTTATTCATATCTTTCCCCTTTTCTATATATTTATTCTCCAGATCTTATCAGTTCTGATGCCACATCAAGCTTCATCTGTTTAAAGAAGAAATAATTTGACCCCGCCAGGACTACCAGAGAAAGTAATGCCGCTATTATAATTCCCGGCCAGAATATATATATACCAGAATCTATTATCAGATTTATAAACATCTTATATAACACATACTCTATAGCTATTCCCAGAATTATTCCTATAATAGTTGATACAATCCATACTATCCCCCCTTCGAGAAGTACCGCTTTAAGCAGACTCCTCTTTGTCATTCCAAGGGATCTGAGCTGCGCAAATTCATTTCTTCTTAATTGAAGTCCACTTATGGTTACATTTAAAGTATTGAGTATACTGATAATAATAAATATAAATATAATAACCACAGCCCCGATCATATATTTTACTCCCGACACTACCATTCCCATGCCTTCCAAAAATGGCGACGTATAAGACTCATATACCGGGCCATCATATTCCTCTCCAATATAATAATTATTAGTCTTCTCATTTAAGGCATTTAGAAAATCGTTCTTCTCAAAATCTCTACTGAATATATTACTTACATGGAACTTTATTCCATTATAATCACTTTCAGTCTTTCCCGTAATTCTATAGAATTTGTCAAGAGGCACTATTATGGCAGGTGATACAGTCGAATTATTAGGATCTCTCTCTAAAATCCCTTCAATCACATATTTCTTACATTTTCCTTCTTCAACCAGTTTCTCTCTGGCAGCTTCAACAATCCACAATTCTTTCCTGTCATTATTCTCGATATCTATATACTGTTCATAAGGGTTTACCAAAGGTTCGCCATTTTTACCAGTTTTACCCTTATTCTCCTGATTCCATCTGTCTGCCTCCTTATGCATATATTCGTCATATGCCTTTGCATTTTTACGTTCTTCCTGAACCAGATTATATAGTTCTATCGGATCAACTACAGTTATCTCATCTCCAACATTAACATCCAGAAACTGATACGGTTTAGTCGATGTAACAATTCCATCATATTCTTCATAATACGAACTTGGAGTCAGATTCGCCTGATTAACAAGAAGAATACCATTTTCCGAAAGATCCATAGTCCCTTCTACAAGATTATCAGCACATCTTCCATAGTCTTCTTTATCATATCCATACATATATATCATGGTATCATAAATACTATAATAGGTATCAAATCTTACATTATAAGAGTTTCTTTTCTCATCATATGTTTCCATTCCGGCATAATCTATCAGACCACTTCCCTGCCCCCGATATAGCTTTGTCTGCTCAGATGTTTCCTCTCCCATTCCATAGCTTTGTCCATCATATGTTTCTTTGTTATATGCATTATTAATATTCTTAAATACCCATCTGTCTTCTGCCGCATAAAGCGTAGACTGATACAGGAATTTCGTCTTGCTTATTCCATCTGAACTGCTTATTCTCTTTAGTGCTTCAGGAGAATAAAGGTCAGCCTTCATTTCATCATACGATTCAGCTGAGCTTGTATCACGATATATATATTGCTGGTAATATCCATATTCATTCGCCACTTCATCATAAAACTGATATACCTTTCCAAGCACACCGCCTACTACAATTACGATGATCATTCCAAATACCATTGCTGTAACAGTTTTTATAAATCTTCCATTATTTCTCTTTATATTTTTATAGGCATAGTCTCCTTCAACTCCAAAAATACGTCCCCAGATTCCACTTCTTCGTCTCTTTATTCTTTTTGCTTTAATCCTGTAATTCCCCCTAACCGCTTCTGACGGGCTTACAGACAGAACCTTCTTTAGTCCATCATTTACCGCAAAATACATATCACCGTAAAAAGCAATCAGAAGCAAAATTACCGGAAGTATATGAAACCCTATAGGGTACTCTCTCTTAGGGCTTGTACAAACAGGAATGCTTAATAAAAAACCGGCAAATATTCCACCAGCTATCCCCACTGTTTCAAGGAAAAATGATTCCCGATATACTATCTGCTTTATCTGTTTCTTTGTAGCTCCTATGCATCTTAGATTTCCATAATCCTTTACTCTCTCCATAGCAGATATGGAAATATTATTTCTAAGTACCCCCACTCCAATAATAGCAAGTACTAATGAAATCAGAAGCCCAAACAGAATCATCAGGTATCCTATGCCTTCATTATCCTGACAATATGTCCAAGAAAGGAGTTCATTCAGTTCTGTCTCAACCCCATAGGTTTTCTTTATATATTTAGAATAATAATTAATTAGAAATTTTTCTTTTACATTTATGTGCAGCGCATTTGCATATATCTCTTCAGCATCGTCATTCTGCCACGAATATGCTTTACCCAGATATGCCGAAGTTACAAAAGCTTCATTTACTATCTTCTCTATAATATCCTTATCATCCGTCAGAATAATTATTTCACAGTCATCATCAGCCCTTGCATCTATACGGCACTTCTCTACCCAGCAGGCCATACAGTTAAGAAACATAAAAAGGCCGGCCGCAACAATAAAGCAGCCGATTACTGTTATCAAAGACCTTTTTTTATTCGTTGTAAGATATCTACTGCCCAGCTCTCTGTAATCTTCCATGCTACTTTTCTATCTCCCCGTCCTTTATCTTTATAATCCTGTCTGCCTCCCGGGCAAGATCCATGTTATGAGTTATAATAACAAGCGTCTGACCGATTGTCTGGACAGACTTCATCAAAAGATCCATTACCTCCTGACCATTCCTGGAATCAAGAGCACCTGTCGGCTCATCAGCAAGAACAAGGGATGGGCTGTTTGCCAGTGCCCTTGCTATTGCAACTCTCTGCTGCTGACCACCTGAGAGCTGATTTGGAAGGTGTCTTCTTCTGTCAGATAACCCCAGAAGATTAATTATGTGATCTATATATTCCTTATCCGGTTTTCTATGGTCCAGAAGTACTGGCATTTTTATATTTTCTTCCACAGTAAGAACAGGAATCAGATGATATGCCTGAAATATAAATCCCACCTTTCTTCTTCTGAAGATACTAAGCTCATCATCGTTATACTTTGTTATTTCTTTACCATCTACTATTACAGTTCCGTCTGATGGTGTATCCACTCCGCCAACTATATTTAAGAGTGTGGACTTTCCACTTCCGGATGCTCCTACTATCGAAACCATGCTCCCTCTCTCTATTTCAAGATCTACATTATGAAGAGCAAGCACCTGATTTTCCTTTTCTCCATATATTTTGGTTACTCCTTTTAGTTCAACTATGTTATCCATGGCATCTCCTTTTTTCTTATCCATCTAAGACTCTTATTCAATTATTAAGATAACATCCTCATCTTACATCTTCGTGACAAAAGAAAAGATGCTATCTTACATTATCGTAAGATAGCACCATAACTATACATATTCAGTTTTCATTAGTCTTCGATACCACTGTCCGCCTGGATTATCTTAAGTCCTACTTTCTGTCCATCCTTATCAGTCATCTCAACATGAAGATGTGGACCTGTGCTTTCCCCAGTATTACCTACTGCACCTATTACCTGTTTTGCCTCAACCTTATCTCCTGCTTTAAGCATAGGAGCATCCTTTAAGTGAAAGTATGAATATACATATCCATTTTCATCTTCTACTTCTATATAGTTACCATTCTTTTCATCAAATCCGGCACTCTTTACAGTTCCCGCACAATACGAATGAATATTTGTTCCTTCCTCTGCCGCTATGTCTACTCCCTGATGACTTTCTGAATACTCCCTCGTAATCATAAAATGGTTCACGCTTTCATCACTAATTTCTACTTCACCATCTTCAACAATGTTTTCATCTAAATTAGCGACTATCTCTTCTCCCGCCATAGGTCCATCTTCAATATACGCATACGCTGTCTCAGTGGCAGGTTCAGAAGCCTCTTCAGGGGCCTCTTCAGGAGTCATCTCCTCGTTGATAGGTTCATTTGAAGCATATGACAGAACTATATTTGTCTCTACCCCTTCATCCGATACACTATTTATTTCCGGTAATGGATCAAGAAACAGAGATTTTCCATCGTTAGAACTGTACGCTACCATTAAACCAGCCATATCAGTAGCATCATCGACATGAATAGTTGTTATTTTTTTTACTTTTTCAGTATCATTTTCATTTTTATTTTCATTTGCTTCTTCTTTTTCTTCAGAAGTCTTTACCTCTTCCACTTCTGTTGTAGACTCTTCTTTTTCGGCTACTTTCGTTATTTCTTCTTTTGCCTCTACAGTTGTTACTTCTTTCTTCGTTTCATTATTCTTCTTTGTTTTGGGATAAGTAAGAAATCCTACTCCCACTACTGCTATTATAACCGCACTCATAACTACGGCTATCTTTGTTCCTTTCTTCATATCAAGTACACTTTTTACCCTTTCCTTAACACCTGTTTCACCAAATGCCACAGGACATGCTGATATATATTTACCAGGCACACTGAGGTCAAGGATTGATTGTGAATACTCTTTCTTTCTGTCATAGCCTATTTTATTTATAGCCTTTTCATCGCAGGCAAGTTCTATATCTCTGCAAAGAAGCATGTAGCATGCCCATATAAGCGGATTAAACCAGTATATACAGGAAATAATATAAGCAACCGGCTTCAGAAGATGATCCTTTCGGGATATATGAGCCCTCTCATGACTAAGCACAAAGAATATCTCACTTTTCGTAAGCTTAAAGGGAATATATATTCTCGGTCTTATTATTCCCATAACAAATGGTGTTAATACTCTGTCAGACTGATATACATTATCCTTAAGCAGAACCGCATCTTCTACACATCTTCTGAGCCTTATATATGAAAACAGTCCATATATACAGGATATGATGATTCCTATAAGCCAGATAGCAGTTGAACCTTTGATAAGATTTGCCTTACTGATTAAGTTCTTATCTGTAGTCGTCTTATATCTGACCGTATGCACCTTTTCTGCAGGATTATCCTTACTAAGCTTTTTATCTCCGGACAAAGTCAGGTCAATCGTTTTAAGCTGTTTCTCAGTTTCCGGGTCATCCATTTCTACTACGCCGTTTACTATTTCCTTTTTAGGAAGAAGACTAAACGGACTTTCGAGCCGTACAGGAGAGACGAGATGTATAAGAACAAGCATCCAAAGTATACACCGCATATATTTAGGCATGCCCTTAAAAGCATACCTGATTAAAATACACGCCACTATCAGTATACTTGCTGACAAGCTTATATTAATGAGTTTTGTAAAAATACTTACCATCATATCAGTCCTTATATTCGTCTATCAGCCTCTGGATATCACTTATCTCTTTTGGGGACAGCTTTCTGCTTTTGGAAAATGCTGCCAGAAAGTCAGGTATACTGCCCGAAAATGTCCTGTCTACCATGTCATCTATCTCTGCCGTCTGAACTTCCTCCTTCGAGACAAGGGACGTGATAACAGCTTTCTCACTCTTAATTACATTTCGCTCTGAAAGCCTTTTGATTACTGTATAAGTAGTTGCTTTCTTCCATCCTAGTTCTGCCTCACAAAGCTTTGCAAGCTCTGTGCTTTTAATAGGTTCATGTTCCCAAAGTATCAGACAGAATCTGTATTCACTTTCAAAAACCTTTGGTGTTTCCATATTTCTACCTCTAAGACGTCTTATAATTGGTCTAATGCATTCGACTATGTTTGTAGTCTAACACATTAGACCAATCCTGTCAACATATATCAAAAGATATTTTAAATACGCTTCCTTCTCCCAGCCTGCTATCTACTGTAATCCTTCCTTTCATTCCTTCGATTATGGAACGTGAAAGTGAAAGACCTATTCCTACGCTATTAGGACTCACCTCACTGCTGGCACGATAGAACCTTTCAAATATGTGTGTCATGGTTTCTTCGCTCATTCCGATACCATGATCTCTGATACTGATTCGGGTAAAAACTGAACTTTGTTCTACCGTTATGTCAATATCTTCTCCTTCTCCCGAGTAGTCCGATGCATTTTTCACTATATTTATAACAGCCTCAACCATCCAATCATAATCAACCTTTATATGCACATCTTCCGGACACGATATGTACAGTTTTTGTTTTCTCCTGTCTGTCAGATAATGTGTTCCACCTTTTACTTCTTCAAGAACAGACTTAAGGCTTACATCATTTATGTTAAATGACACCGCCCCGGCTTCGATTCTCGCCAGCTTCAGCATGGACAGAACCATCCACTCCATACGGCTTATCTGATTGGAAGTTTCTGTTAGTATCTTCTTCTTTTCTTCTTCAGACTGAACCTTATCATTTATGAGCAGGTCAACAAACACCTCCATAGACGCTAGTGGTGTTTTCAGCTGATGCGATATATCTGACATTACATCCCTCAGATATTCTTTCTCACTCTGTTCCCTCTTTCTTCCTTCCTTGAACATATTCACCAGTTTATCGAAATTATTATACAGAATTCCGACACTGCCCTCTTCAAGATTCAGTGATGTATCAATCTCTCTTCCCTCTATTACATCAACCATCATATCAGAAGCCTTTTCCATAGACTTATATGCTCTATCTATATTTTTACTTGTATAGATATATATGACTGCTGTCATCATTATCTCTGTAAGAAATATCATTAATCCAATTAATTTAGCAAAAGCACTTGCTCCACTGATTATGATGTATATCAAAATCAGGCTGATAACAAGAAAAAATCCTGTCATCAGCCAGTATCTGCTTTTAAAATTATCACGTTCGTAATTACTGTTCATTTCAGTCCTCGAATCTATACCCAATTCCTTTCACTGTCTTTATATAAATAGAATCCTCTCCCAGCTTATCTCTGAGTCTCTTGATATATACAGATAATGTATTATCATCTATGAATACATTTTCAGTATCATAGAGTCTCTCCATCAGCTGGTTTCTGGTAATTACCACTCCCTTGTTAATGAGAAATTCTCTTAGAAGTCTAAGCTCCGCCGGAGTACATTCTACAGTTTCATCACCTTTATAAAGTCTGAATGCACTGATACTATATCTGTGACTTCCGAAAGAAATTGTATCATCCGCCGGGATATTACTTCCTACTGCGACCTTTTCCTCCTTACCTGCATATCTCATAGCCATTTTCCTGGCTCTTTCCTGTCTTCTTAAAACAGCTGCTATACGGGACAGCATTTCCTTAACTTTATAAGGTTTAGTTATATAATCATCTGCCCCAAGATCAAGACCACGAACTATATTTGCCTCATCTCCAACAGCAGTGGAAAATACTACCGGAATATCCATCTCCCTTTCCATAATCTCTTCCATAAAGGAGAATCCGTCACCATCCGGAAGCATCACATCCAGAAGAATCAGATCCGGAGCAGTTCTTTCATTATTCTCCAGGCCATCTTCGCTATCCCTGTCAAAAAGAATTCTTCTCGCCTCAGCAAGTGTCTTGGCATGAAGCACCACGTAGCCTTCAGCCTTCAGTGTATATGTTGTTCCCATCGCAAGGGCATAGTCGTCCTCAACCAGAAGTACTATTTTGTTCATTGAAGTAGTCCATAACCTCCCTTACTCTGTCAGAGGACTGTATAAATGCCTCTGCAACATTTGGATCAAAATGCGATCCCGCATCTTCCTTAATTATGCTCATAGCCTTTTCGAACGAAAATGCTTTCTTATAACACCTTTCAGATACCAGCGCATCAAACACATCTGCCACTGCCATTATTCTTGCAGACAGCGGTATATCCTCTCCCTTTAGTCCGTGAGGATAGCCCTTGCCATTCCATTTTTCATGATGGAATTCTGCCAGATTCTTTGCCTCTGTCAGATAACCGGATTCGGGAACCTTCTCTATAACCTGATCGAGAATCACAGCTCCCGAAGTAGTATGCGTCTTCATTATCTCAAATTCTTCATCAGTAAGCTTCCCCGGTTTGTTGAGTATCGTATCAGATACAGATATCTTACCTATATCATGAAGCGGAGCCGAATGTTCTACATTATATATAAACTGTGGTGTCAGCTGGTCTACGTAGCAATTCATATCCAGAAGCTTATCCATAATTATTCTTGTATAGGCTGCCGTCTTTCTTACATGGTCGCCCGTATTCTCATCTCTGTTTTCAACCATATCGGCAAGTACCATGATCAGCGCATTCTGCATTTCTGAAATAGTTTCAGTCTTAGTATGAAGAGCATTCATATACTCAACGCTGTTTTCTGTCGTTTTAGAAAATGCCTGATACATATTTTCTATTTCATCGCCGGTATGTATCTGAAGCTTCTTAATTCTCTCCACATTCTGCTCGAGATCTTCTTCATTATCATAGGCAAATTTACTGGCACTTATCGCCATTGCATTTACCGGAAGTATAATATTATATTCAGACAACCACAGACCAATAGCCACAATCAGAATAAAGAAGCCCATGAACAGGGATATCAGCTTAAGCATAAAGCTCAGTTCCTTCGTCTGAACAAGGCTCATGGCTATATCCGAAGCTGCATAGCATTTACACTGACCATTTGAATCATATACCGGCTCATATGCCGTTATAAGATACCCATAGGTATCATCTGATATGATTGGCTCGATTTCTTCTCCCTTTAGAAGTGCAGGAATCTTTGAAGCAAATGATTCATCAAAAGGGATTATATTACCCGGCTTCTCACCCTTGATTTCTTCAGTATCCAGATCAAATACTACATGACAGCCATCCTCCATTATCTTGTATACATATATATACTGGATATCTGTCGAGCTTTTCATTATATTATATAATCTTTGTTCTGTTTCAAGATACCCTGGTGCCTTTTCCCCTTCTTCAATATATGCATCCACCATATCGGGATCAATTATACTCTTTACCAGACTTGTAGTACTTTGAGCCAGCTTCATATGCTCTTCTTCAGCATAATTTCTGTAAAGAATGAGAGTAATAACCATAGCTATCAGACCTACCGAAACACATGCTGAAATAAGCAGAAAAAGAATTTTACCACGAAGCGAAAATACACGATTACTGCTATGGCTCACTACCTCCTTTTCTTCTTTTGACAGCGGCGTCTGAAGCCACCCTTCCATCTTCATTTTTTCCTGCAACTTTTCAGGAATAAATCTTAGGGAAAGTCCTAAAATCACAGTAGTTATTATCTTATCAAGGAGATCAAAGAAAAGATCATTATATAGATGAGTCCTAAGCGTTTCGACACCTTCATAGATATCATTTGTCAACCAGTACAGTATTGCGCCATGGCCACCACCAATGATTGCCATCAGGCATGCAAAACCAATAACACCAAAGTGTTTCTTAAGAAGACCCTTTTGAGAGAAATATGCTGCACTTATTGCAATAAGAACACTTATCACAGAAAAATAAACCGAATCAGGATCCATCAAAATCCCTTTTAAAAGACTTGTTACAAGTCCTACTATTATTCCCGGAAGTCCTCCACTTATTGCAGCAATAATAACGGTTCCTACCGAATCCAGATATATCGGAAGATCCGTTAACTTAACCAAATATGCCCCCAGTATATTTACGGCAATTCCCACCAGACAAATGACCAGCATTTTTACCCAATAGTTTGTCGTAATATTTTTTCCATTCTCCATATAAAACACCCCATAATTGTTTGTATGTATAGAATGATGCATATATATTTTAACATCACTTATGTATAAGTGTCAAAATGCTTGTTCACTATTTCTAATCACAACACATACAAAGAATTTCCACTTGCCGTAAAACTTATGTAAGTTTATACTCTAGCTATGGCTGATTATAATAAAAGAAAAAAAACAAATCCTACAACAGAATCTATGAATCTTATCCGCTCTCATATAGAGTCCGGGAACTTCTCCAAAGTATATCTCTTATTTGGCGAAGAAAGATACCTTGTCAATCAATACAGGGATATGCTCATTAAAGCGCTTGTAACTGAAGGCGACACCATGAACTTTACCTCCTACACTCCGGATACATTTAGTCCTGACAGTGTATATGGAGATATGATTACTATGCCTTTTTTAGCTGAGCACAGAACTATCCTTGTCGAAGACAGTGGTCTTTTTGATAAGTCTGATGAGTCCATTCTCGCATCAATCAGCGAAATGAGTGATTCCAACATCCTTATATTCTGCGAAACCAAAGTTGATAAAAGGAAGAAACCTTATACTCTTTTATCAAAGTCTGAACTAGCCAGCTGTCTGGAATTTCTGACACCTGATATAGCAACGCTGTCAAAATGGATTACGTCCATACTGGCTGAAGGGAATATGAAAGTCAAAATGACTGTGCCGGAGAAACTTATCTCAACTGTCGGTAACGACATGAATATGTTAAAGAATGAAGCCATAAAGCTTCATGACTACTGTCTTAAACGTGGTGAGATTACAGACAAAGATATTGATGATATATCCAGAAGTCCTGTAGAAGATAAGATATTTGATATGTGTGAAGCCATATCCAGAAAGGATAGTCAAAAAGCATTATCTCTTTATAATGATCTATGCATTCTGAAGACTAAGCCAATGACTGTTATATTCCTTATTACCAGACAATATAATCAGCTGGTTCAGGTAAGTGAAATGCTTTCCGAAGGCGCAAATTCCTCCAGGATAAGTTCCTTCATGAAATCACCTGAATTTGTAGTCAGAAAATATATATCAATCTGCAAAAACTACAAACCCCAGGAGCTTCTTCACGCTCTCGATATGTGTCAACAGGCAGATCTGTATATAAAAACCGGCCGCCTCACAGATGTGAATGCAGCCGAGAATCTTATAATCAATTTATTATAAACAATTGTCATTTAGTGTTTCTAATTAGAAATCTCTATACTAGTATAGTGTTTCGTAATTAACTGGACTATAAACGCAGAATGTTTTTCAGAGAGTGCAGTATCAAAAACGTAGGAATAGTGAGCTATTCCGAGGCTTTTGGTGCTGTGCTATTCTGGAAAACAGGCAAGTTTAGAGTCCAGGTAATTAGAAATCTCTATACTAGTCCTGATGTGATTCCTTCACCTACATTCGGACTGAGTACAGACCATATAAAGTCTGCAACAAAAAGTACCATTAAAATTATACAGATAATCTTTCTGTATTTTTCATCTACCTTCTTATACAGATCATCCAGCATAGGTGATAGTATATAGGTAAAAGCCAGTCCTGCCATTCCAAATACAAGCAGTCCTTCAAAGCATATCCTTCCATTTATATTCAGAAAATATCCTGTATAATCCCACCATTTGGCATTAAACAGCTTCTCTAATATCCAGGAAGTAAAATATTCAACTCCACCACATACTATAACCGTACCAGCAAAGAGCTGTTCCGGTTTCTCCCTGAACGGTCTGAGAAGAAGGATTATGAGCATGCCACCACAGCCGTATATAGGAAGCCACGGACCATGCATCGTCCCTCTGTTTACAAACTGACCTGTGGTCGCAAGATAGAAAACCATCTCCCATATCCATCCCACCAGCGAGTACGTAAAGAAAAGCTGTACCAGCGAAAGGAAGGAATACCTTCTCATATAATCATGTCTGAATGAATGTATATCAACAGTCGGTATATCAAGCACTTCCTCACCCGATGGGTGTTCTGACTCCTCTACATGGTCTATCGCCAGCATATCATCATTCAGCCACTTTCTGAGTAAAAGCTCCAGTTCATCCTTACGTTCACATCTGATGCGCATATACATTTCTGCTCTTACGCATTCGATGTATGCATCAGAAAAGAAAATCGCAGATAAATTAAATGTAAAGTAGGAAAGTACAAACCATGGCAGAAATGAAAAATCAATCAAAAAAGCCTTATATTTATTTCCCGCCATAAACTGCTTCGATATTCGAAAGGCATCCTTGTACTGTATATCAGGATTTTCAGCAACTATATATGGAATAAGCAGATATTCGTATCTCTTAATCACTCCACCTACTATCGTCAGATCCCATAGAAGCTGAAACAGATATTTAAGAAGCATTATTTTAGATATATTCTTTAATCTCTTGTTCTTATATGGGAAAAGAAGTTCTCCGGGACCTGTCTCATGATATCTTCTCTGTTCCAGAAAATATCTGTTCTTTCCAACTACAATCACATTCTTTACAAAAACAAATAAAAAAATCGATATTACTGAAAAAATAAAAATTATAACTGAGTTAGCTACCCGGCCTTTAAATGCAACTTCATTAATACCATTTATTATTCCAAAGACAAAGGACTGGCTGCCCGTAATCTCATTTACGAAAACAGAAGCCACTCCTCCATAGTATTTAGCTGACTTAGATGAAACACTCTCCGGACTCGGAGGATTATCTATGTCAAAAACATTCAATATAAATCTCAAAAATATCTGTGAGTTAGACAGATTTGAGTCAAGTCCCATAGTGCTGCTGTTATTTGAAACTGCAGCATCTTCAGTATTTTCTACAACATTCATGGCAGTACTAAGCGTAGAATCGATAGGAACCTCGAATCTACGTGTTGCCATATGGTATCCACCATTTATAATAACTGATACTACAAATATAATAAGAATATTCAGATAATATCTTCTTTTAAGATTTTTTAAACCCTCACGACGGATATCTCTTCTCACATACTTGGTCAGCATCCGTTATTTCCCCCTGATATTAGACTTATGCTCCATTTGGTAATAGTTTATCTTCCGGTAATTCTCAGAATTCTCTCCTTCAGATCATCTATGTCATACCTTGAAATGAGTCTTATGAATTCAGCATCTGACAGTTTTCTCTTAATACTCTTTATATCAATGCCGCTAAGTTTATTCTTTATGTCAAAATCTGTAAGCTTATCCTTTATAGCAATATCTGTGAATCTGTCTTTTATATCCTTTATATCTATATCTGCTAATCTATCCTTAATAGCGATATCTGCAAGTTTATCCTTTATTCCAAGGCTTGCAACCTTATTCTTTAAATCTACCTCCGGAAGCTTCTCCACGACTATTTTCTTTAACGGAGTAAAACCTATAATTCCGACAGCAGCCAGAATACTTCCACATGCTACAGAAAGAGCTCCTTTTATCACGCTGTTTCTTTCCTCACGTCTAAGCTCGTCTTTCACATCTTCCTTATACTCTTCAAGAAGATACTCGTCTACATCTTCGTCATCTTCATATTCCATATAGTCACGTTCGAAACGAAGAGATCTGGCATCAAAGAACTTCTTAATTCCCACAATTACAAATGCAAGTCCCGCTCCAATTGCTGCCCCCTTTATTACATCTTCACTATCAATTTCATAACCATAAATTTCATACTTAGCCATAACAAAAATCCTCCTGTATCTTAAGTCTTAGATTAAAACCCTTTTCTCATTATAATTTTTTTTCTACCTAAAAACAAGTGACAGTTAACAGCTGTCTTTATATATCATTCCCTGATTATCACAGCTCCCTTTTCATCTGTTCTGTATATGACACTTCCGGTTCGTTTGATTCGTTCCATCGCCTCTCTGGTTGGATGACCGTAATTATTTTGACCAACGGATATCACAGTCACATCCGGCTTATATGTTTCAAGGAAGTCCTCTGTACTCGAATACCTGGAGCCATGATGTGAACATTTCAGAATTCTCAGCTTTGCTCTGTCTCTATTCTTTAATGTATCATCAATTCTTCCTTCAACTTCTCCACTTATATCACCTGTGTAAAGGACCTCTACATCATTTTCTTTATATAAAAGCACAAGCGACATATCGTTTTTATCAATTTTCTCTTCACCACCAGACGGATATATTACCTCAAAGCATCCATCTATAAGCTCACCTTTTTTAGCCTCTATGATATATTCAGATTCAAGTTTTTTCAGATTATCGTCTTCAACTGTTCCATCAGCAATTATCACTTTTCTTACATCTATCCCCTGCAATATCTGACTATTTACCAATTCGATTATACCACTCACATGATCCGTATCAGTATGCGATATAAATACTGCATCCACATGGTCCATCCCATAATATTTTAGAGCCGGAATAAGGGTATATCTTCCTACAGAGTTCTTACTGGACGAACCACAGTCCACTATATAGTTTCTTCCATTTTTACTCCTGATAATCGAACCATCCCCCTGCCCCACATCCAGAAAAACTATCTGATTTTTTTGTAACGAATACAGTTTTCCATAAAATGTCATACCAAAGCTTAAAGCTATACACATAAAAACATAAAAAACCATTAGCTTCATCTTCCATTTGAGATAGTACCTTCCTGTCAATGATTCTATAGCCGTTTTTCTTTGCATAAATCTGTAGCATATTAAAAGAAATGTAATAATAACAGCATACATAATCACAACCTGCCATACCTCTATATGTCCTGTAACAATGACAGAGAAAGGAAAGTTAAGCATCTGTCGGCATAGTTCCCTGTAACACCAGAGAATTCTTGCAGATATATAAACAAATGGTTTTATAACAAATGTATTTACTCCCCCTATAATGATTACAACAAATGCACAGCATATAAGAACTGTAAGAAGCCCTGTCACAAGGAGATTTACAACAAGTGAAAAAAGAGGAACCTCATACATTGTCATCATAAGAATCGGAGTCATCCATAATTCTATGCTGACCGAAAGAACTACGGAACCAATCAGTTTCTTTATAACAGGTCGTACTCTTTCCGGAACTTTATCAAATCTTTCCCTCATAAAAACTGTATTATAGAATATACTCTCTGTCCAGACTCCAAGCACTGCCGCGTAGCTCATCAGCATTCCCGTACTGAAGATACTGTCCGGACTTATCATAATCATTATCAGCAGAGCTTCCATCATACTGGTCGGAAGATCCGGTGTTCTCCTGAAAACAAACGCCAGCTTCGATATTCCCAGCATTAATACCGCCCTGACGGTTGCATGAGAAAATCCCGTCATTATTCCATAAAGAATCAGTATCAGTATAACTAAAATCTTAGATTTTCTTTTACTTACTGACATTAGTTTCAGCAAAGATTCAATAAATGATGACAGAAGTGCTATATGAAGTCCCGATATAGCGAGAATATGTGCCACTCCATTTCTCTGAAAAAGTATGGTTGTTTCATCCGATATATCATCTCTTATTCCCAACAGCATGGTTTTAATAATTCCCGCATCCTCAGGCGCATAACACTTATCAATTATATCCGCTGCATATCTTCTTATCCTCATGAGATACAGGATAATATAGTTAACTCTTTCTGAAGAGCTGTTTATCTGAGTGCATTTTATCTGATATCTGACTCCTTCTCCCATATAATAATATTTCATATCAAACTGTCCCGGATTCGTCGAACCCTCTATATGACTGATACATCCCTCTATACTTACACTTCTTCCTATCTCAATCCCCGAATTCATAAGTTCATCCGGTTCAGTCTGAACATATGATATAAAAAAGACAGGTTCCTTCATAAAACCACTATCCTTTTTCAGAAGCATCTTACTTCCGGAAGCAGTTTTATTAATATCCGACACATAGAGATTAAGTCTGACACGTTCTTCCTGTGACACACATCCCTCAAGCATTTTCTCTATTTCATTTCTCCCCAGATGATAATAACTGTATCCCCAAAATGCCCCTGAAATAAAACATAAAAAAAGCAACAGATTGATGCTTTTATGTGATTCATGCATCCTTCTGTTGCTTATATATGCTATTAAAACTGCGGATAAAGTTAAACCGGCGGAGTAATAAATATTCTCCGGAATCTCATGTACAGCAATCTCTCCAAGAATAAAGAGAGCTCCTGCCACCAGAAGCGGTCTTCTCATATCTTGTTTTCCTGTCCTTTCTTACTTATCATAATAATAAAATGAACTGTCCGTGTATGTAGCTTTTTCCAGTTCTTTGTCATTTTCATCCAGTGATATGATATAAACTGTAGTAAAGTCAAGATTCTCAATACTCTTCACTAATGCCGCATCATTAAGCAGTTTTGTCTCTGCAGTTATATTCTTATCATATTTTATGTATAGATTTACTTCTCTATCTTCTTCTACAGAATATCTCTCTATATTAATCATAGGATCCAGCGTCATTGCTTCTATAACTTCTTCAAGAGCTGCAGACAGATTATCCGGCTGTTTCAATTGATATCTTTCAGCATCCGGCTCTACAGAACTTTCTGTTGCGTGATATAGCTGGACAGTTCCGGCCTTCTGAGAGATATTGTCAGGGAGTGAACTCTGATCATCTTCCTTTCTGATACCACAGGATGAAAATCCAGCCGCAAGAGCTAAAGACATAAATACGAGTATTCTGTTTATATGTTTATTCTTCATAAACTACGCTTCCTTTACCTCTGTATTAATCTCCAAAGCTGTTTCTTCCGCCTTAACTGATTCCTGAGCCTTTGACTTACTCTGTCTTAGTGGAATTCTTACTGTAAATGTAGTTCCCTTACCAGACTCGCTATACAGTTTTATCGTTCCTCTATGAGCATTTATGATATTTCTTGTGATAGCAAGTCCCAGTCCGGTTCCTCCGGTATCTCTGCTCCTTGCCTTATCAACTCTGTAGAACTTCTCAAACACCTTATCTTTAGCATCATCAGGAATACCCACTCCTGAATCAGCAACCTTTATGTAGAAGAACTTGTGGTCAGCGTTCAGACTACATCTGATCCATCCACTTTCCACATTATACTTAACCGCATTTTCGACCAGATTTGATATAGCAAGTGAAAGCTTTACCACATCAACCTCAGCCGAAACCTCACGATATCCCTCATAGCTTATATCGATGCTTCTTTGTTTTGCAAGCGGAGTAACCGTCTTAACGATGGTCTCCATCATAACATTTATATCAGATTCTTCAAAATTCATCTGGTTACTTTGAGAATCCGTTTTAACAAGAGCCAGAAGATCATTTATAATCTTAGTCTCGCGATCAATCTCATCAACGATATCCGACATGAATTCTTTATAATCCTCTACGTCCGCGCCTTCATTTTCCACAATTGATTCTGCAAGAACCTTCATGGACGTTATAGGAGTCTTAAGCTCATGGGACACATTTGACACAAATTCCGATCTTGTCTGATCTATGGTTGAAAGCTTTGAGAGAACCTCATTAAAGCTGTCAGCAAATTCCTGTGTCTCCATAAATCTTTGATCCGAAAGTCTCTCCTGAAGATTTCCCTGAACAGTATGTGTCATCTGCTCATTTATGTCCTCAAGATCACTTACTGTTCCCCTTGCTATTCTGATAATAAACAATATATCTATAATAAGAACTATAAATATAACAGCTCCTATAATAATAAACTGCTTTACCAGCGACGCATTAGTCTCATAGAGAGATGTAGTGGAAACTATTACTCCCATTATCTCGTCATTATTCTTAATCGGAGTTATGATTTCTACCGTATCTTCAAATCTATCAGTACTAACACTTTGTCTGCCTGTCATGACATTCATTATAGCCTTATTAATTATCAGACAGTCACTATGCGATTCATCTGTATCCTGAAGTATATGATAGTCTCTGGATACTATCATTATCCTTCCGCCCAGACTCTTCGCTGTTTCAGCCACCTCATAGTACAGTCTTCCGTTTGAAACAAGCTCATCAGTCCCATACTGTTCTATATCCTCCGATATATCTCTGGAATTCTCAGACAAATCACTATATACCCGTTTAGTGAGTCTGTTACGTACAAATAAAAATGATGTAAAGAAAACGAGCAGAAGTGACAGACTGACAAGCAGTATCACGGTTATTAAAATGTATGATTTAATACTTATACGTTTATTTCTTTTCTGCAGCATTATATGCTTCCTCATAGAATATTTCCTGAGAATTAACAGGAGGTTTTCTGTGTGGAACATATTTATATGTACCATCACTCTTAAGCAGTCTTGCTTTTACATTATCCTCCATCTCCAGTTCAAAGAATTTCCTTACTCTGTCTTTTATGTCAGGATCATAAATAGGTGTAGCTACCTCGACACGTCTCACTGTATTTCTTGTCATGAAATCAGCCGAGCCGATATATATTTCCTCACGTTCACCTTTACCAAATATATAAATACGTGAATGCTCAAGAAATCTTCCAACTATACTTATTATCTTTATGTTATCTGTTTTGCCCTTCACACCCGGATGAAGACAGCATATACCCCTTATAACCATCTCAACCTTTACTCCGGCTGTAGAAGCCTCAATAAGCTTATCAATTATCTTCTTGTCTGTCAGTGAATTAATCTTCACTCCCACATAACCCTCACCACCATCAAGGGCTATCTGGATTTCTCTGTCTATCTTATCGATAACCTTATTCTGAAGACATTTTGGTGCAACCAGAAGATGTTCTGTTCTCTTTATTACATCTCCCATAGAGAGCGCGTGGAACACACGTGCCGCCTCTGCTCCTATCCTTTCATCAGCAGTCATAAGACATAGATCAGTATAAAGTCTTGCAGTCTTCTCATTATAGTTACCTGTACCTATCTGCGTAATATACTTTACTTCCTTACCTGATTTCATAGTTATCAGGCAAAGCTTCGAATGAACCTTAAGTCCATCCAGTCCATATATAACATGACAGCCTGCATCTTCAAGCATACGTGACCATCCGATATTATTCTCTTCGTCAAAGCGGGCTTTTAACTCTACAAGAACATCAACCTCTTTACCATTTTCGGCTGCTTCAACAAGAGCCTCAACAACCTTACTGTGCTTAGCCAGACGATAAAGCGTCATTTTTATTGAAACAACCTCATCTGATACAGCTGCTTCATGAAGCATCGTAAGAAATGGTCTGATATTCTCATATGGATAGGAAAGGAATTTATCCTTCTCTATAATCTGAGGAATAATAGGCCTCGTCTCATCTATATCAGGAGATTTCTGTGGAAGTCTCTTATCAAAGAAGAGCGACTTATCATGTCTGAGATCATCCTGAAATGTAAATAAAAATGACATATCAAGTGGAGCTGACGTATTAAAGATCATCTCTTTATCAATATTAAAGAAATCAGCTATATTCTTGATTATTTTCTTATCTATATCTCTGGTATATTCAAGTCTGACCGGCTCAAGCTTTCGTCTCAGCTTGATAACCTCTGCCATATGGTCTCTGTAATTCAGTTCTTCGTCATATACTTTATCCGCATCTATATCCGCATTTCTTGTAATTCTTACAAGTGACTTGCAGGATATGGTATAACCTGTAAAAACCTCCGGAATATAATGGAGTATCAGTTCCTCCGCCAGTATATATCTGCCCTCCACACCAGGAATCGGCACAAGTCTTGCAAACATACCTGTGTTACACGGAACTATTCCAAATCTGTTTTTGCCGCCTTTGGTTTCAAGAAGTGCCACTGCACAGATTTCCTTATTCTTTATAAATGGAAATGGTCTTTTCTTGCTTATAGTATACGGTGACAAAAGAGGGAGAATTTCCCTTTCAAAAAAACCATGTAAAAATGCACTTTCTTTTTCGTCTACTTCAGAAAAGCTTACCAGCTTAATCCCCTTCTTCTCAACTTCCTTCATAAGCTTATGGTAGGATTCATCTTTTCTTATCCCAAGCTCCCTGACTCTTTCTCTGATAGCCTCCAGCTGTTCAGAAGATGTCATATGAGTTTTGTTCTCCTTGGGATTATCCTCAAGCAGCATCTGATCATGTATAGACCCCACCCTGACCATAAAGAATTCATCCAGATTAGTCTGGTAAATAGACATAAATGTAAGTCTCTCACAAAGAGGATTTCTTTTATCCTCAGCCTCTTCCAAAACCCTCTCATTAAAGCGAAGCCACGATAGCTCCCTGTTTTCATATAGTTCGCTCATTATATACCTTCTTTCATTTTATAATAGCCTAAACCATTAATGTTTTAATGTAACCCAATTACAATATGATAACACATTTTTAGACAGAGTGACAGACCCCCGCTAACAAAATTTGATACATCGTTACTATTCACAGTTAACTGTAACATGAAAATCAAAGACAGGGTAATGCATCGATATCACATTACCCTGTCTCTGAGTATTAGTATATGTCAAATATCATTAACTCTACTGGTTATCCGTGCCTACTCCATCCACCTTAATTACAAATCTCGTTTTACCTTTTATATTATCGGACTTTCCGGCAAATGACTGATAACTTTCAGTAGATTTCTTAACTTCGTCCATTCCATCAGCTATACTATCAATCTTTTTGCTGCTTGACTTAAGCTTGCTGATAATTGTTCCTGTTGCTACATTCAGCTGAACAGCTCCATCTCTCAGACTGCCACTATTTGAAGAAAGCTCATCTGTTCCTGATTTAAGCTTACCTACTCCACCATCCAGTGTAGATGCACCTTCGGCAAGTACATCTGCTCCTGATTTTATCTGAAGCAGTCCCGTCTTAAGACTGCCTGCTCCTTTATCGAGCTTCAAAAGTCCCGAACTTAAACTTTTTGTTCCTGCCGAAAGAGTTCCTGCACCCTCTGAAAGCTTCTTGGTTCCTTCGGATAACTTACCTGCGCCTGTAGAAAGCTCTTTTGCACCATCAGCAACCTTTCCCGCTCCTGATGCAACAGACTTAGAGCCTTCGTATGCCGACTCTGTTCCTTCAAGCAGTGACTGTGAGCCTGTATATGCAGACGCAGCACCTTTATGTATCTTCTGAGCACCATCATAGGCACTGCTTACTCCTGCTCTATACTGATTTACTCCATCACTCAGATTCGTTGCTCCGGCACTCAACTTACTGACTCCTGCTGTATATGCTGATATACCATCTTTAAGTCCTGCAGTTCCTGCTTTTAGATCTGATAATCCGGCACCTGCCTGTCCCATACTGTCCGCAACACCATTAAGTGCCGCTGCTGCGCCTGAAGCCTGACCATACTGCTCTTTTACTTCAGCATACTGCTCCATATATCCTGCATACTCTTCCATAGCCGCTGCATATGCATCTATATCTTCATCCTGCTTTGCTGCTTCTGCCGATTCCATTGCAGCCTCAGCCGCAGCCTTCAACCCCTCAGCTCCCTGCGAAGCAGTATCAGCTCCAGCCTGATATTCGGCAGCTTTTCCCTGCACGTCAGAAACCACTCCACTCATTGTATCTATAAGTGTACCAACTCCGTCGTCAACAGCAGTTATCCCTTCATTTAAACTTGTATTATTCGCCTCCAGCTGTGACAACCCTTCCTTCATCTGAGTTGCCCCTTCTGTAAGTGCTTCTCCATTTGAATCAAGAGTCTTTAATCCATTTTCCAGATCTGAAGCTCCACTGGACAAGCTTGACAAACCAGTGTTTAATGAATTTGTTCCATCCTTTAGCTGTCCTATTCCGTTTTTAAGTTCTGAAGCTCCACCGGATAAAGCAGATGCTCCGCTGGACAAAGTCGTTGCTCCACTGGACATATCCTTCATACCTGTATTTAGTTCTCCAGCTCCCTTAACCAGATCACCTGCGCCTGATGAAAGTTTTTGGGAGCCATCATATGCAGATTTTATACCTTTCTTCAGATCACCTGCACCCGATGAAGCACTGTTAGTTCCCTTAGCAAGCTCTCCTGCACCTGATGAAAGCTTAGCTGAACCATCCTTAAGGGTATTCACCCCATCAGCCACCTGATCTACACCTTCAGTATACTTGTTTATTCCATCCTCCAGAGAATTCATTCCATCCTGATATTCTTCGGCAATACCATTTAATTTTTCTTCCAGATCATCTATCCCCAGATCCTTGTCCAGAACTTCCGGTGCTGCTTCAGTGATACTCATACCCA
>DOVG01000003.1 GCA_003520205.1 Lachnospiraceae bacterium | reverse complement strand
ATCATAATCTTCCCAGTTAACCCTTATATTTATACTGTCGCCGTTACTTAGATTAACCTTTACATTTTCGGGAAGATCCGGAATGACTCTGTTCTCTACAACGATATCTTCAGGCTGAACAACTTCACTTACTGATATTCCTTCACCCAGAACCATTACATCTTTTTTAGCTATATATTTATCAGCTATTTTAGCAGTTATCTTAGTCTGCCCCGGTGATACAGCAGTTACCTCACCGGTGGATTCGTCTACAGAAACTATTGAACTGTCATCAGATGACCAGGTCACACCTTTATTAACAACAGCACTATAATTACTGTCCAGAGATGTACTTACTACCGCATTAAGCTTATCTGTTTCACCAAGAATAAAAATACCTTCACCTGATATGCTCAGTTTGCTTATTCTCGAATTATCTATTTCTACCAGCTGTGTATATTTTCTATTAACCCCCAAAGATAATGACATATCTCCAGCACCTTTGGCATGGCCGAATTCTCCTGTAATTATCTCAGGATAGGATACTTCCGGATTAGAAAAAAGTCCCATGCCCACACAGGTTATATCAGGATTGATCATTGTCTGATAATGTCCATAACCTATTCCCTGGGGATCCTTATCAGCCGTAATATTGTTTATATAATTATCCTTTTCCTCATACCAGGCATTTACGGCAGACAGTAATGTATTATCAGAATCCTCAAAATAAGCAATATTTTCCAGCCATACAGTTGACCCGTTTATAGCTTTAATATCACTTGCTTTATTACCACGTGAATTTGGTCTGTTATGCCCCATCAAAAGACCTGCTTCAGCGGCTCTGATAAGAGCTATACACTCAAGTCCAAGAGAATATTCCACCGTTTTATAATCGGCCTCAGTAAGCTTTTCGGATAACTGTTCACCATTATCATCATTTGGTTTAGCCAGTCCCTCCCTGCAGGCCTCTTCTCGGATCTCATTTATTCTATTTATAGCCGCCTCTATATCCTGTTTTCTTGATGCACCGGGAACCTCTATTAATATATTTCCTGTTTTAGGTTCCGTAACATCAGTCATTCCCAGCTCATATGTTGTCGGATCCGAATCAGCCCTTGTAATTATAGATAAACTAGGCGAACTAAAAACAGAAATCAACATAACCATTGATATAATTACAGCTATATATCTTTTTGAATGTTGTATTACCACCTGATAATCTCCCTTCATAACACACTAAAAAAGCACTAATTATATTTTATCATTAAAATATAATTAGTGCTATGATATTTTGTTCCTTTAACTGTAAACAGATTGCCGGTTATTCATCCGTAACAATCGGGCCCGGCCAGTTTATGATACCGCCGAATTCATACACATTTGTATATCCCATAGCTGCCAGTTTTCTGGCGGCATCCTTACTCCTTCTTCCGCTCCTGCAGTACACCAGAATCATTTGATCTTTATCGGGGAGTTCCGGAAGAGGCTTGTCTTCTATATATTCATTTGTAATAAGCACTGCACCGGGAATATGTCCATCGTAATACTCATCGTCATGTCTGACATCAACAATTATATAGTCTTTTTCTGTCTCCATAATCTTCTGAGCAGTCTCAGGAGTTATCTGCCTGTAGCCATCAACCTCTATATATTCGTCTGCATCTCCCATACTGGCATCTCCTACACTCGCCTTCTCCGGATTCTGTGTCTCTTTATATTTCTCCAGCGTTTCAAAGAAAGGTTCCGGATAATCTGTTCCGATAATTTCATCCGCCGAAAGTTCAGTAAAAAATTCTCCGTCTTTATAAACTTCAATCTTATGACCATTTGAAGCCAACAGATAATTGTTATTCATATCCTGGAACTTCAGCATTTCCCTGGCGGAAAAACTATTACCACTCGCATCCCGTATCTCAAGAGCTTCGAATACTTCTTTATAATCAGCATCCTCTGTCTTGGTAATCTTCTTAATAAACTTATCACCGGAGTAGCCGCCTTCTCCACCGTAATATATATCTACCGCTGCAGTGATCTTCTTAAAATGTCCATCCTCTATCTCAGGAAGTGTAACGCCATTATCCAGCATCAGCGGTCTGGTGTGAACCTCATCTTCATTATATACCTCAACAGTATTACCCTTAATATTCATCACATAAAACTGGCAGTTTTCCTCAGCGGCGATATCCATCGCATCCTCGATAGTTATATCCTCATCGATACTTTCAGATTCGATATCGTTGTCACCTTCATCACTCTCTATATCGGAAGCTTTCCCACAGCCGGCAGTCCCCAACAACATTACTATCATCAACGTGATAAATAGTAAATACTTTCTCATATACTTATCCTCAAATGTTTATATTATTTGTCATAGGTTATGGCACTTATATCATTTTATGATGTGGCTGTCATAAGGTCAACCCAAAATCTTCCATCCAGCAGATAAATGATTCTTTCACACTTACTTGCTATCCAGCTGTCATGTGTGACCATCATTATAGTTGCCCCTTCGCGGTTTATTCCGAGAAAAGCTTCCATCACTTCCATCGCTGATATACGGTTAAGCGCACCCGTAGGTTCATCGGCATATATAATCTCCGGATTCATTATCATGCTTCTGCATATACAAGCTCTTTGCAGCTGTCCTCCGGAAATAGTGTTAAATAGACCGTAAATAATTTATGAACAAACCGTAAAATACTTTGTGCAAATTATTATAATCGGCTTATTTTTCATATTCTCCTACAAAATCGCCTATTTTCTTAGCGATTACCGCAGGTTTGTAATAAGCTATATTAGGATCTCCATCAACTATAACAATAGACTGTATATCCTTATTTGTAATCATTTTCTTATACTGCTGTCTCCAGTTTATTCCATATACATCTGTAGACTTGATATAGTTATCCAGTATAAACATAGTATGAAAATCTTCCGGAAGTTTAAAGGCATCTACAGCCATACAATTATCATATATATTCTCCTGCTCTGACAAATGCGCTTCCTTCATATAGTTTTTTATAAACATTTCTTCCATAACAGGATAATATTCTTTAAGTCCGCTCCCGTAAAAAAGATATTCAAAAACAGGCATCTGAAATCTTACATAGCCTGTCAGCTGCATAAGATTCTGATTGATCAGATTCATACGTGACACACGTTTTACGTGCCATCTGTATTCTTCCACAGAGCTGTAGTTACCCTCAAAGAAGTGTTTCCCGAGTTCCGGAAATATCGCATCTATACCTACATATCCCACTACATCCTGAGGATATTTTTCTATATATTTATAACAATAAAGTGAAGATATCTGATTTGAGGCAAGAATTACATTTTCTGTTTTACCTGTTTTTTCGAGAGTTTCATGGATAACATCAGCCATATAATCTGAAGTTCTGTTATCTTCAGTATCCTGACTGTAACCTTTTCCCGGAGGATCTATGATGATCACTTGAAAATCATCATCAAGGTTGTTAGCCAGAGGCCTGAGTGAAAGTGTCGGACAACAGTCCGTATCTGCCCCCAGCAGTACAACTACATAGTCCCCTGTTCCTGCCATATAGGTAGCGACTTTAGAACCTTTTACATCAACATAGGTTATAGCTTCTTCCTGATACTTTTTAACCAGATCTGCATTATCTGCCGAATGCTTATGTCGATAAGTACCATAGGCAGCTGTTATTACAATAAAAAGCGCTATAACTGCAAGTATATATTTTATCTGATCATCGCAGAATCTTCTAAACGTGTCCGCCTTCTCATATAAAAATCCAATGAAATCTTCACCCTTCCTTATAGCAAATGCTGAAATAGTCGAAAGAATAAATACTACGATCACATATAATAATACATTTTTTATATAACAGACCGGCATGGCGGTATCATTCATAAAATGATGACTGAAAAGCTGCACGAACAAACCATGTATCAGATAAAACTCCAGAGTCATATCTCCATAGAAGGATAAAATCTTCCGATATATCGGTATTTTTTCTCTTTGCTTTTCTTCCCTCATACCTGAAACTATATAGAATATAGCAAGAGAAAATGCTGATGACGCTATTATCTGAAGTATTATAACCATAAAATTGATAGCACCATAATTATTTAGGTGCAGCATCAGAAATATCTTATTTGCAGATTCAGTTATAACGAAACAGATTGCTAATACTACTATTGAGAGTATAATTCTGAACACCTTATTCTTATTTGGATCCTTCTTTGTATTCTTCTCCGGACTCTTCTCTTCATTTTCCGTAGATATTTTCTCTTCACCCGTTCTCTCATGTTCAGCCATATATATACCTACAAGGAAGGCAGGCGTCGCATTTATCCACCAGTTACCTTTTACCAGGAGGTAACAGATGACACTGTATCCTATAACCCATATAGTCATTAATATCAGGCTGAACTTATTCTTCCTCCGATATATAAAGAAAAATCCAACATATAAAACAACTATCGCATAAACAAACCAGGAATAAGGATTCGCAGGAAGTTCCAAAGCAGCATAAAGTGTTCTGAAAACAAGATATATGATCTCGGTGATAACAAATACAAGAAGTATCCGGTTAAGTCTTTTAACCAGAAAACCCTTCATATAATCTTCTTTAGTCTGAAGACTCTTTATAAGACCATATCCGGAACAGAAAAAGAAAAATGCAACCAATAAGTAACCTATCGGTACAAATACTTCAAGTCCCGGCCGTCTTATATCATCGGGTAACCAGAAGGCCGAAGTCCTTTGTCCGAGATGGTGCATCATTATAAGTATAGAAAATATACCCAAAATATTTTTTGATTTAGTCTTACTCATCAGAATCCTCCATGCAAACTAATATCTGATAAGTATTTTAAATATTTATTGCCGTAAAATATAT
>DOVG01000227.1 GCA_003520205.1 Lachnospiraceae bacterium | reverse complement strand
CGAAGTGCGGGATTTCCGAATGGAGATTATTAATAGCAAATATTGAAAATAAATAAGATTAAAAGGGGGATGAGTATGAACAGATTTATAGTTACAATTGCAAGAGAATACTGCTCAGGCGGTCAGAAAATCGGACAGCGTCTGGCAGACGAGCTGGGAGTCAACTGTTATAACAGTGAAATGTTCAGGCTCGTATCTAACAACGAGAACATGAAGAATGATGAAGTATCTCATGATGACAGAATCAAAGACACATCCCTTTTTGATGTTGCAAAGGAAGTCTATCATGAGCCGCTGCCTGTTCCCAAAGTTGAAGATGTTCTTACCACAACATTTGATGGGGATGAAATGAAGCTTATAAGAAATCTCTATGATTATCAGTCAGAGATAATTACAGAGCTGGCTTCGAGAGAATCGTGTGTTATAGTTGGAAGATGTGCAAACTATATACTCAGAAATAATCCTGATGCCATAAATGTATTTGTTCATGCACCTATAGGTTTCAAATTAAAGCGTGCTTCATCAAAGCATTATATGCCGGAAAATGAACTCAGAAACTATCTGGCTAAGGTAGATGAAAGAAAAGCAGACTATTATTTCAAATATACGGGATGTGAATGGACAGATATCAAGAACTATGATCTCTCTCTCGATACTTCGATGCTTGGAATAAGTGGATGTGTTGATCTGATCAAAAAATTTATAGAGATAAAACAGGGGCTATATTAAGTTTTATTCTATTCAAAACATAATTAATTTGGTATAATTATCGTAGCTTGTTTAAGAAATGTTGTGGAGGGGTGCGATATGAAAAAAATAGCTTACATAGCTTCTGAATGTGTTCCTTTCATTAAGACCGGAGGTCTTGCCGATGTTGTAGGGACTCTTCCAAGGAAGTTCAATAGAAATGAATACGACGTTCGTATTATTATGCCTAATTATATGTGTCTCCCGGAGAAGTATAAAAGTAAGATGAAATATCTGACACACTTCCATATGGATATCGGCTGGAGACAGCAGTATGTTGGCGTGATGTATATGGAATACGAAGGTGTTCCGGTATATTTTATAGATAATGAGTATTATTTTAACGGCTTCAATATATATGGAGATGTTAAGTGGGATATAGAGAAGTATTGTTACTTCTGTAAGGCAGCGCTTTCAATTCTGCCAAGCATAGGTTTCAGACCGGACATCGTGCATTGTCATGACTGGCAGGCAGGTCTGGTTCCTGTATATCTTAAAACTCTTTTTGCAAGTAATCCATTTTACCAGGGAATAAAGTCAGTTATGACTATTCATAATCTTCAGTTCCAGGGTAAATGGGATATCAAGACAGTTCAGGAGTATTCGGGTCTTCCAAGTGATCTGTTTACACCGGATAAGCTTGAGATGAATAAGGATGCAAGTATGCTCAAGGGTGGTCTTGTCTACGCTGACAAGATTACCACGGTTTCAAATACTTATGCTCATGAAATCCAGACTCCTTATTATGGAGAAGGACTTGATGGACTCCTTCAGGCCAGATGGCAGAGTCTGTGGGGCATAGTAAATGGAATTGATTATGATATATTTAATCCTTCCAAGGATGAGAAGATAGCGTGCAAATATAATATCAGGAATTATAAGAAGAATAAGCCTAAGAACAAGCTTGCCCTTCAGAAAGAACTGGGACTTCCTGAGGATGAAAATGCTTATGTTATGGGTATCGTATCAAGACTTACTGATCAGAAAGGACTTGATCTGATAGACCACATAATGAATGATATAATGACAGATGGTACCCAGCTTGTGGTTCTTGGAACAGGTGACAGGCGTTACGAAGAAATGTTCAAGTATTATCAGGGATTCCATCCTGCAAAGCTTTCGGCAAATATATATTTTAGTGATGAGCTTTCACATAAGATATATGCAGGCTGTGATTCTATACTCGTTCCGTCAAGATTTGAACCATGTGGTCTGACACAGCTCATGGCTCTTAAGTATGGTTCTCTTCCTATAGTCAGAGAAACCGGTGGACTTAAGGATACGGTTCAGCCTTATAATGAATTTGAAGGAACAGGAACAGGTTTCAGCTTTGCTAATTATGATGCCAGGGAGCTTCTGAACACCATTAATTATTCAAAGCATATATACTTTGATAATAGAGATGAATGGAATGCAATGATGAAGAGAGCGATGGAGCAGGATTACAGCTGGGATCAGAGTGCAAAGATATACGAAGAATTATATTCACAGCTATAAAAAGAATTTGTACAAAGGGCTTCCTCTCTTGTGAGGAAGCCTTTACGTTTATAATGTTACAGAAGAGGAATTATAAGACAAATGGCATACGACGGAATAGTAGTTAGCAGCATTATAAAGGAAATAAATGATGCCTGTAATGGCGGTAGATGCCTCAAGGTACAGCAGCCGGAGGCAGAGGTTATAACACTTACTATAAAAGGTTTCAAGGGACAGACGAAGATTTATATATCAGTAAACGCGTCTCTTCCCATAGTTTATATAGCAGATAAGCTTCCGGTGGCTCCACTTCAGGCACCAGCTTTCTGCATGCTTCTCAGAAAGCATCTTGGAAATGGCAGACTTATAACAGTTAAACAACCAGGGTTTGACAGAGTATTTGATTTTGTATTTGAACATATGGATGAGATGGGGGATATTTCTGAAAGGCATCTTATAGTTGAGATAATGGGAAGACAGAGCAATGTAATTCTGGCTGATTCGGATTATCTTATACTGGACTGCCTAAAGAGAGTTACACCGGATTTGAGTCTTGCGCTTGAAACAAATGATGATAAGAAAGCCAGAATTCTTTTTCCGGGTAAGGAATATATTGCACCGGATTCTCAGGATAAGATTAATCCTGTGGAAGATTTCTCCAGAGATACATTTGATAGCCTGATCATGACAAAGACCGGCCCTGTTGTTAAGGCTGTATTTGGAACGCTCTCAGGTTTTTCCAAAGCCTTTGCTGAGGAGGTTGTTTTTAGAGCTGGCATAGATGGTCGTAAGTCTTTAGGTGAACTCAGCGAATCTGAAAAGAGTGGTCTATATGAAGCAATTCAGGATAGTATAAAGGATATAAAAGAAGGAAACTATAGTCCGTGTATAGCATATGTTGATGGCATACCTAAGGATTATCATAGTCTGCCGCTAACCATGTATAATGCAGATACATTTGTTGGTGAAGATGGTGACTCGAATCATCTGATGTCATCGCTTTTGGTTTATTTCTATAGTAATAAGCAGAAGACAATAAATATAAGAGCCAAGTCTCAGGATATGAGAAAGATACTACAGGGTGCAGTTGAACGAACTTCCAGAAAGCTTGATCTTCAGAGGCAGCAGCTGAGCAGTACTGAGGACCGTGATAAGTACAGGATATATGGAGAACTCCTGAATACCTATGGATACAATGTGGCTGATGGAGAAGAGTCACTTACATGTGTCAACTATTACGATAATCAGGAGATTACGATTCCTCTGGATAAGGATCTGAGTATAAGAGAGAATTC
>DOVG01000133.1 GCA_003520205.1 Lachnospiraceae bacterium | reverse complement strand
GAAACATATTTACCAGAAACATACCGAATGAAATCGGAACAAGCAGAAGCGGTTCAAATCCTTTTGCAATTGCAAGATACATAAAGAGAAATGCAACCAGTATCATTATGTAATTCTTGTAATCAAGAGTCGCAAAGCCTGTCTGACTGGCAAGATTTAGAATTATCTCTTTCATTTTAATCCTCCAAGACTAGTCAAGTGTTACGAGTGTATCTCCGGACTCTACCTGAGCTCCAACTGTCGTTTCTACGGAAGCAACTGTACCGTCCTGAGGAGCTACAATTTCGTTCTCCATCTTCATAGCTTCAAGAACCATGAGTACATCACCCTTCTTTACAGCCTTTCCAACTTCTGTCTTAACTCCAAGTATCTTACCAGGCATAGGAGCCGATACAACTACACTACCCTTTGAACCTGATGCTGCAGGTGCTGCTGCAGGAGCAGGTGCTGCTGGAGCTACTGGAGCTGCCGGTGTCATAACTGGTGCTGCAGCTGCCGGAGCTGCTCCACCACCGATTTCTTCTACTGCTACATCGTAAGTATTACCATTAACTGTAATTCTATAATTCTTCATTTCTTTCTCCTTTATCTATCTTACTCTTCTTATAGATCTAACAACCAGCTTATCATTACTTGCTGTATATGCAGGTCCTCTTACAGCACCCGCACTAGCTGCATATATTGCAGCAGTTATAACAGCAACAAGTTCTGAATCATTCATCAGATCAGCACTGGTATCTGCAGCTGCAGCACTTTCTTTCTTAGGTGCATCCACTACTTTATCAGATGTATTTGAAGCTATGATCATATCTTCTGTACGCTTCTTGGCAGCTGACTCTGCAGCCTTCTTTTCTGCTCTTGCTTTACGAATATCTGCATCAAAAAGAAGTGGCAGATATTTAAGAAGACTGATAATAAATGATATAAATATCAGAACAGCAAATACAACTCCCATACCTATCGCTGTATTCTTTCCTGCCTGAACTATGAGTTCTTTCTTTGAATAGACAGCACTTACTTCACAGTCGATTGCTTCGAATGGTCTCTCGTTATATGCCTTTGCAAGAAATGTATCAAGGAACTTGTCCATTGATGACATATCCAGGTCATCATACTGACCATACATCTGTGTAACATAAGTAGTAACATCTACTCCATACTGATTAGCCTGTGAAACGAGTGTGTTATATGCCTTTTCTTTATCTAATTCATAAGCCTTGTTCTGTTTAAATGATACAGATACCTTTACATCTCTGGCTGCATATTTGCAGATCTGAGAGCAGACAACCTTCCCATCTACACCGTTGGTGAAAGTAACAGAACCATCTCCTGTAGCAAAATCAACAAACTTACCTACATGATCTGTACTCTGAGCAGCCAGGAATCCAGATACAGCAGTCTTCTGCATTTCTGTTCCATCTGTCAGATAGTAATCCTGTTCCATATCATTTGTATCATAGTACTGAAGTATAAGATCCTTAGTATAGCTCTGCATAGCATCCCTATCAAAATCATAATACAGAGCTTCTTCTTCACCACAGCCGGAAAGCATAAGAAGGGTTATAAGCATCATCGAAAGAACAAGAACTTTAGATAACCTTTTCTTCACTTTATTCTTCCTCCTTAAAATGCCATATGCTTCTTATATGGACTATCCTCTCTCTTTGTAGCAAGCATATCAAATGCAGCTATAAGTCTCTTTCTGGTTGCATCAGGCTCGATGATATCATCGATATAGCCTCTTCTTGCAGCTGCAAGAGCGCTTGACTGAGACTCTGTTATCTTATCAGCGGCATCCTTGATAGCAGCTTTCTTGTCATCTGCGCCACTGATTTCATCTGCATACATGATCTCTGCAGCAACCTTAGGGTCAGTCACACCTATCTTAGCTGTTGGCCATGCATAAACCATATCTGCCCCAATAGACTTGGAATTCATGATGATATATGCTGAACCAAAAGCATCACCAATAACCACATTAACCTTTGGAACAGTTGCGTCAGCAAATGCTGCTGTAAGACGAGCTGATTCCTTAGCGATAGTCTTCTCATTTTCAAAATCAGCAACAAAGCCTTTTGCTGCAGTAAGTGTAAGAACAGGGATATTAAATGAATCCGCAAAACTTACAAAGCTTGCTGCCTTAGAAGCTCCGTCTGATGATATAAGTCCATTATTCTCATTTGCCTGATTTGCCACTACAGCTATAGTTGCTCCATTAAGCTTAATGAAGCCTGTAACTATATCCTTACCAAAATCAGCCTTAGTTTCAACGAATACACAGTCATCAGCTATATCCGTCGCAACTTTTCTTGCATCATCCTTAGAAGCATCTATACCAGGAATAGTTCTGTTAAGATCATCTTCACAGGTTGAAACTGCTTCATCCATGTTATTTCCCGGAAGAATTGATACAAGATTTCTAACAGCAAGAAGCGCCTCTGCATCACTACTGTAAGTTCCATCTACAAGAGATGTATTCTTACTTACATAAGCAGCTGATGCTGTATCACACTTCTCTTCATAATTACCTTTTATAGCATTAGGACTATTCACAAAAAGCTTTGAACCTTCAACCATATAAGTAAAATCTGAAAGAGCAGCAAGTACTCCTGCTCCACCGCCACAGTTACCAAATATGGCTGTTATCTGTGGTACCACTCCTGAAGCTTTAACACTCTTTCTGAAAAGTGCGCCAAAGCTGTGAAGTGAATCTGTTGCTTCCTGAAGTCTAAGTCCGGCACAGTCTATAAGTCCTACAACCGGTGCTCCAACCTTCATAGCCATATTGTATATAGCAGATATCTTCTTTGCGTGCATCTCGCCTACAGCGCCACCAAACACGCTTACATCCTGACTATATACAAATGTAAGTCTTCCATCAATCAGTCCATATCCGGTTATAACACCGTCCTTAGGAGTAACAGTGGAATTCTCGTTAAAATCAGTTGTTCTGGCTGTAACCTCTGAACCGATTTCAACGAAGCTTGCGTCATCAAGTAATGATGTTATTCTATCACTTGCTGACATGGTAAGCTTATCGCTCATTGTGTTGTCCTCCATATATATTAATTATTTTCTCATGTTTTCCACAGTCGTATGTTACATACGACAAGTGCAAAATATAATCGCAACTTTCGCCTTATACATACTACTCTATTTTAGTTGATATTTCAACCATAAATCTTGTTAAAATACAAAAAGAACCACTACATATTGTAGCGGTTCTAAATCAGTCCACTTAGTCTTTATAATCAGAACTAACCTACTCCTTCTCCTGTAAGTTCAGTTCGATATATTAACACTTCAGTATCTAAATTATAAGTAATCGTGTTACATCCATATCTTGCCTCTACCTTAACAAGATCATTTTCATCTGCTTTTCCTTCAGAAATAAGTTTATTATCTTTATCCTTAATATCGGCCAATAAATTCATGATTTTATCGTCGTCTCCAAAATTCTCTTTTAAAAAGATTTCAAATTCCTCACGTGTACACTTTAGTACACTAATTGACTCAGTATTATCTCCATCTGTTTTATCAACCGCTTCAAATCCAACAACAAAACAATAATCTCCTATTCCGAAGCTGTTATAATTATATAAATTACTAAAACTTTCAAAGATAAATTCCTCATCTGTCAAGTAATACCCTTGATTTATATATTCCTCAGCAAGCTTCTTTATTTCAGGATCTGAGAAATCATCAGGTTTTGCATTATTAATTTTACTTGATTCACTACTTAAATCAAAATTCTCGTCATAAGCATCTGATGATTGTTCAGGATATTTCTTCATATACTTATAGTCAATTTTATAATCAACCGTTTCTGCTGCAGCTGTCTCATCTACATCATTTGAATCCTCTGCAGTTTCTTTTGCTGTAGTTTCTTTT
>DOVG01000243.1:5791-6783 GCA_003520205.1 Lachnospiraceae bacterium | reverse complement strand
TTGATACAGATAGACATCAGATCTTCTATCATAAAACCATCCGAATCAGTTACACCATAATCCGCAAGTCTGTAAAGCTCATTTGTGTCCAGCTCATTAAAGCCATAGAGTTTAACTGCCTGGAACGCTTTATCAAACATATTCATGTCTATAAGATACGTAATTATGGTTCTGGCATTTGCATGAGTCAGATACTCTATATCAAGTCTGCTCAGATATTTAATCAGAACATCTGTATCCAGATTCTCATGATAGTATTCAATAATATTCAGACATGCCTGCTGTTTATAATCATAGGATATCTCATCACACTGTATGATTTCTCTTGCAGCATTAACTTCTTTTGCACTTTTATATGTAAACTGTCCAAGGCTCTCGTAATTGAAAAGAAGAACTCTGTAATCTCTCGGGCTGTATTCCCTGCAGATAGGCATATATGCCTTCTCATCAACTATTCTCTCAAAATGATATGGAATGGAACCTGCATATCTGTTTCCATTCTTATCTTCAAATATGATTGAAGCATTTTCCGAGAGTACCTCTACATAAGCCTCACCATTTACAAGCGGCACCTTCTGAACATTCTGCAATTCCTCGTGACTTACGATAACTGCTACAACATTCTTATTTGTACATACCACCTTACGACGGAATATAATATTTATAAGCTTTCCCGCATATATACTGCTTACATTTTCAGGTTCAAGGAATTCATCATATATAACAGTAAGATCATCATTAACCTTACCCTTAACAATCATATTCTCCATGAAATCTTCCATAGTCGGAGCATATTCATGATATATCTTCATATGTTCTGACTTATTAAAGATAACATTTGCATAGAGATATGCCTGCTCATCTTCTGTAAGTGTATTCTTATAATTGAGATACATGAGAACTGATGTAGGAATCAAATCATATCTTGAACGATTCATACTTCTTATATAGCACTCATTAAGCCCGATGAATTTAAGACTTCTCATTACCGC
>DOVG01000243.1:0-5640 GCA_003520205.1 Lachnospiraceae bacterium | reverse complement strand
CTTTCCTTACGGCTGAGCTTCTCAACAGCATCTGCTCTTACAGCCGCATCGAATCTTGAGTCTGTAGAGTCATCAAGCTCCTGGATTGTTTTCTGATCCTCATTGGATTCTATTGCAGCCGCTTTATTTTCCTCTTCAGCGCTGTCTTCATCGAAATCCTCTTCAGCCTCATCAAAGCTCTCTGATATATATTCTCTTATCCTCTTCTCTTCATCCTCCAGACTGCCAAGTTGAGAATCCGATTCATTTCCAAAATTAAATCTGATATCTCCGAGAGATTCATCATCATATTCATGTATAGCAGATATTCTGGACTGATCGTCTATATCTCTGGCATTTGAATCAAAGAAAACATTCTCATCCAGGCCTCTTTCTTCAGCAGCTTTTCTTCTCTCTACTCTCAGCTCAGTTTCATTCTTATCGTAGATTTCTCTAAGTACATCAAATATCTTCTTATCAAAATTCTTATTCTTTCCTGCTATCTTTACAAATTCAAGCAGGACATCGTCTGAGATATATTTATTTCTAAGTCCCCACTTTATACTTGTTATCTCACATGGAGAAAGTCTCTTCAGAATCATAGGATTACTATTGAAGAGGTTACACATCTCAAAATATATGATAGGGCTGTTACTGCCCTCGTTATACATTTGTACAAGTTCCCTGTAAAGGGCTGCACTATCTTCACTCAGGCTTTCATCTACAAAGAGCAGCAGCCAGAAATAAAAAAGCTTCGGCTTCTCTGTTCTGTAGTTTCTTCTGATGAGATTAGCTGCTTTCTTAACTGTTTCCTCGTCCTTATCCATCATGGCTTTGAGATAATTATAGTAACAAAGCTCCTGAGCTCCCATACTTGTCTTATCTACATCAGCTTCTATACGAAGAAATTCTTGCTCTACCTTTGAAGTTTCACCTGACAGGATATTCATGTGAATGATTGCCAGTCTGAACATATCCTCCTCAGGCTCAAGTTCATTTAGCTTCTTAAGAGCTTTCATGTTCTGACTTATATATTCTTCCAGTCCAATCCTGTCCATTCTGAAGTTCAGATAGGCTCTGGTAATATCTGACTTACATTTCTTATAGCTTCTGATCTTGAAATGACTCTCATGATTAGATCTTGCCTGTGCAGGCTTCAGAAGGTGTATCTCTACCTCTATCTTCTGATATATATTTTCAATGATCAGCTTTCCTGTATTCTCTCCGTCCGGAACATGTTCAGGAGATATATATACCTTGAGAGAACATGTATTTCCTGTAAAATCTTTGGCAGATATGGTTTTCTTAGACGGAATAATAAACTCTGAATCAGAACGAATCTCCGAAAATGTATATCCCCAGGTATTCTTCTGAATATCAACTGTTACACTTTCAGTTTCTCTAGGCATATTTATATCTATCTTCGCCCTTGATACAGACAAAGTAACGGTTCTTTTCTTTGATACGAGTACAAGAAACTCTTCCATTGCCTGATTGACTGAACGGCTTTCCAGAAGGCTTTCATATATCTTCTTGATAATAGTTTCCTTCTCAATAAATGTTCGTTTAAAATCATCACGAACAAAAAGCCTTGCGGCATCATTCCAGTTTCTCTCTGCAAGAGAAGCAAACTTGAAAAGATCATCTATCTTCTCATCATGATTCTTCACGCATGGCGGAACTATGCTTATGTCGTAAGGAAGCCTCCACTCTCCGCCATCAGTAATAACATTTATATGTCCATGAAAATTCTGTCCTGACTCAAAACAGGTAGCATCAAGCGAATACTTAACTACATAATTTCTACTTATAAAGCTATGATCTTCAAATCTAAGAAGGTACCTGCTGTCATATACCATTCCTTTTATAGGAAATCCGTTCATACTGTCTATTCTGAAGGATCCCTCATATACAGTTCCTGCTTCAATATTAATCTTAAAGCTTGTTTCAGATATACTTATCTCCGGTCGGTCTATAATAAACTGACCCTTTGCATATTGTTCGACTATTGCCTTCATTCCGGTACTCCGTCTCCCCCTGCCAAACTATGGCTTTTAATCTATTTTTTTCTTGAAAGAGTATTATTAACTGTTGTATACTTTAATTGTTGGTTCATCCAAAAATTTCGAAAGTAAATCAACTTATTATAACAAATATAGTTTATTTTTTAAAGGGAAATTATCATGAATAACACTCCACTCAGAATTGAGCAGTATGCAACAGTTCTATTTAATACAAATCTTAATCCGAGAGGAATACCTGATTCGGTAACCAGAGCCATCAAAGAAAACATCGAAACCATCTCCATGTATCCGGATATATACTATTCCAAACTGAAAACAGCAGTTGCTGAATATGTCGGCGAACCGCTTGATAATATCATAATGGGCAATGGTTCTACTGATCTTCTAAAGCTGTTCGGCGCACTGCTGATGCCTAAGAAAGCAATGATAGTTTATCCCGGTCCTATGGAATATGCCAGGGTTCTAAATGACTATTCTGCTGAAGTAGTATTCTATGAGCTGAAGGATGAGAACGAATTTATACTTGATGTAAATGATTTCGTATCACAGCTGACAAGCGATATGGATATGGTCATTATATCTAATCCTAATAATCCTACTTCAAAGAAAATCAGCCTTGAAGATATGAAAACTCTTGCCGGAGCTTGTAAGGAGCGCGGAATCTTCCTTGTCGTGGATGAGATGTACATTGAATTTGTTGAGAACTATAAAGAAATTACAGCCATTCAGCTGATAGATGAATTTGATAATGTAGCTGTTATGAGAAGCGTCTCTAAGTTCTTTGCTGTTCCCGGACTCAGATTCGGATATGCAGTAATGAACAATCCTGAATTCAAGGAAATAATTGAACGTATAACTACCAAGAATAATATCGCTTCCCTTACAGCGCTTGCCATCACAAACATGTTCAAGGATACAGAGTATATCAACGAATCTATATCCACTATACATACAGAACGTTCACTTGTATATCTTGCAATGTCAACCAGCAGAAGCATCCATCTGTATAAACCGGATGCAAACTTTATGCTTGTAAAGCTTCTAAAGGATGATATTACATCTGCTGAGGTTGCAAAGCACTGTTCCCAGCGCGGAGTCATCATCAGAAAATGTGATGACATAAAAGGATTATCCAATAAATACATACGCTTCTGTTTCATGAATCCAAAACAAAACGACCTTATGGTTAATACTATACTTGAAATCGTCTGAACATATAAAATACGGGTGTCAAAATTATCTTTTGACACCCGTATTTTATATGTTTTACTTTTCTTTTTTGTCAGACTTTTCCTTTTTAACAGTTTTTTCCTTCTTATCTTTCTTCTCTTTTTTCTTATCTGAGTTCTTTTCTTTTTTATCAGACTTTTTCTCTGTCTTTTCAACCTTATCGGTCTTTTTATTCTTTATCTTTTCTTTTTTATCCTTTACTTCCTGACTATCAGATTCTTTATTATCTTCTGACTGATCGTCATTCGTATTAAGCATGGATTCTATATATTTCTGATAATAGTACTTCTCAAGTTCCACATATTCTTCATTCTTCTTATCTATCACACTTCCATGCAAAGGATCCAGAGTTTCGTCTCTGGAGAATCTTGTAATAGCATTCTTTGCTATACTCTTGGAATGCAGGCATATCCTCTGAAGACTATTTGTTATATCATAAAGCGCAACTCCACCCTGAACTCCACAATCACCGGTCTGGAGTCTGTCTACATGATGGGCCTCAATCAGTCTTTTTAATTCATCTACCATCTTACCAAGCGGAAGAACACTGAATGCTTTATTTGTACTTGAGTTTTCCACAGCCGAGAAAGTAAGTGTAAGCATCTGCTCTGTAGCTTCCATCATAGAACGGATTTCCTTTAATCCCTTTCTCGAAAATACAACCTTATTGTCATTTATTTCCTTCGCTGTATAAGCTATATTCATACAGTAATCACCGATTCTCTCATAATCGCCTATAGTATTCAGCATGGCATTTGCCATACTTATATTATCTATAGTAAGTCTCTTACGGTCAATCTTGACTATGTATTCTGAAAGAACAGTCTCACATTTATCTATAAAATCCTCATTTTCACTCAGTTTATCAAAATGGCCTGTATTATATTCAGTTATAAGACCTGTTGCAATAACGTAATTCTCCTGAATTTTCTCCGCCATTACACTCATCAGATTCTTACACTGAGTAAGAGCAATCCCAGGTGTTTTCAGAAGCATATCATCGAGATGTCTGAATTCATCGTCAGCTATAACTTCATCATCATCCTTGATAATTCTGGCAGTCAGATCAGCCATTTTATCTGAAAACGGAAGCAGGATAATACTGATAATCAGATTAAATGCCAGATGAAGATTTGCTATATTTCCTCTGTTTACCGGATTCTCAAAGATAGGGATTCCTACAGTGTAATAAATTGCATATATAACAGCCACAAAGAACAATGCCCCTGCTATGTTGAAAAGAAGGTAACTGAGCGCTACGCGCTTTGCCTGCTTATTTGCGCCTATACTACCCAGAAGAATAGTAAAGCACTTTCCTATATTTGCTCCTATTATGATAGGAACTGCCGAACCATAGGTTACACTTCCTGTCGCCGAGAGCGCCTGAAGTATACCAACTGAGGCACTTGAACTCTGGATAACCGCTGTCAGAATGAGTCCTGTAAGAATACCAATAAATGGATTATTAAATGAAAGAAACAGATTTCTAAAACTGGCAGACTCCTTTAGCGGTATGAAAACCTCTTCCATGGCTGTCATTCCATAAAATAAGGTTCCAAGACCTACGAGAATACCAGAAATATCTATCAGTTTTCTTCCTGAACGAAAACGTAGTTTTATATCTCCGATTATAAAAATGATTGCACCTACAGACACAAGCATCGGAGCAAAGGATGAAGGCTTAAGCAGCTGTAAAACGAGGCTTCCCGACCCAAGGTCTCCAAGTCTCAGTATCTGCGCCGTAACTGTACTACCGATATTAGAGCCATATACCACAGGAATAGCCTGTGAAAGCGTCATTATCCCGGCATTAACAAAACCTATAAGCATAATAGTCGTTGCAGCAGAACTCTGAATAATACCTGTTACTCCAAGTCCGAGCCCCCAGCCCTTAAGCTCGCCTATACCTTTCTTTTTACTTGTTGTAAGAGTCTGAAGTATCTTCTCCATACCTGCACCCGCAAGTTTTTTCAGAGAAGCTCCCATTAAATTCATTCCAAAAAGGAAGAGACCTACTCCACCAAATAGCCCTATAAAATCAATCATAATTATCCTCTGGTATCCATAGTTATTATTTTTTCATCAGCATGTGAATGCTATAGCCGCTTCGCAAATCGATACCTGTTGTGCCATAGCTGCTTCGCCGCTATGTTTGTCGCTTCGCGACAATTCTGTGCTTCTCTTCGTTCGCACAGGCATCCCTCACTTCGTTCGGGAGCATCGATTTGCTTTGCAAATCGATACCTGTTGTACCATATCTCCTTCGGAGATATGCAATCCTTGCTTCGCAAGTATTGGCTGCATTTCATGCAGCGTATCCTCCCTTCGGTCGGAGCATCGATTTGCTTTGCAAACCGATACCTGTTGTGCCATAGCTGTTTTGCAAATCGATACCTATTATATCACA
>DOVG01000251.1 GCA_003520205.1 Lachnospiraceae bacterium | reverse complement strand
ACGCTTTGAACAAGATTCTTGATAAGACTCGGAGCCAGATGATTAGGGTTACCCGCTTCACCCGTTGAAAGCTTGATAGCGACCTTCCCCGTAGGATTTACATTTAACGCCTTATAAACCTTATCTAATCCTTCAGGACTTATATCACTCGTCATATAAACTACTGACGACTTGTCGTAGCTTCTGCCCTCTGCTTTAAGGGTTTCCACATCATAATATTCATGTGGTTCGATATCATAATGCATATGGTTTATATACCACACTGTAGTTATACCGATGATAGCCAGAAAAATGCCAAGACCAATCAAAAACCGGTGATGTTTTTTACCATTTTTCCTCGTTTGCTTCTCACTTTTCTCTTTCATGATAATTCCTTCCTTACATTTCCATATATGTCATTCAAAATATAACTAACTCACTTCAAATCCGAGTTTTTCCTTTATTCCGTTGAGACCAAGATAATGATACGCGCACAGTAGCTTAAGTCTATAACGCATTTCATCTTCTTCACTGCTTTTTATTAAAATATCCGTAAGTCCCATTATCAGGAGCGATACTATCTGTATTTTAAATTCCCTATCCTCGATAGGACACGCTTCAACAAAGAATCTGGTCATCATTTCCGTAAGCATAGTCTTATCCTTACTTCCCTCAGATTTAAGCATTATAAGCAGTACTTCACGATGTTCACTCATTACTTTTGCCAATACCGTTGATACGTCCTCAATCTTATCCACAGTATAGTTTCCTGCGTACTCTCTGCTTCCAAAGTGGCTTATTGCTTTAGTAACATCTGCCCTGGCATCTCCCACGAGTGTTTCATATATTTCTTCCTTGGATTTAAAATATCTGTAAATATTACTCTTACTTATGAAGCACTTATTAGCGACCATCCTAAGGGACGTTTTTTCATAGCCATTATTTATAAACAGTCTTTTTGAAACAGTTAATATTCTCGTTTTTATTTCATCTTTTTTAATCTGCATATACTCACTCCATTTATCATGCAATTATAATAGCGACCATTTCATAATCATATGATTATCATAATTCCTTTCATTTTTCAATATCATCAGTTTAAAAGCGACCAAAACAAATAATTGTCCGCTACTACTTTATAAAATTTCTTAGATAATATAGCTTTTCTTATTAAGAAGTAATTAAGAACTGACACCAAACAAAAGTCTATTACAATCGATCGTATTCAACAGTTATAACCTTACCGTCTGCCCACTCAAGTTTCTTTATCACTCTTCCACCACGAAGTCTAAGTCCTGTCACACAGCCCTTCTTCCAAGCATCTGGTAGTGCAGGAAGAAGCTTCGTCTCGCCTCTTAGACTCTGAACAAGCATTTCTGCTATACCAGCTGTACATCCAAAATTTCCATCTATCTGGAATGGCGGATGATTATCAAAAAGATTTGGAAGTGTCTGTTCATCTATCAGCTTTTCGATATTTTCTAATGCCAGATTTCCTTCACCAAGTCTTGCATACATATTTATGATCCATGCTCTGCTCCAGCCTGAATGACCACCACCAAAAGAAATTCTTCTCTCTATGGTCTTCTTAGCCGCCTCAAAAAGCTCAGGTGTTTCATCCTCATTTATACTGCTTCCTGGATATAAACCAAACAGTTGCGAAATGTGCCTGTGTCCAGGTTCTACTTCTTCGTAGTCCTCGTTCCATTCCATTACCTGACCATACTTTCCGATTGAATCAGGTTTAATACGTTTTGCCACCTGAACTGCGCGAGGTGCGATCTTCATCTCTAAGTCAGCCCCTGCATTTTCAAGTATTTCCTCTGCCCTTATACAAGCCGACAGAAGTTCCCCAATTATCTGGTTATCCATGGTTGCACCCTTACAGATCACACCCTGCTGTCCATTTGGAAGACGATATGTATTTTCAGGCGAAAGCGTCGGACAGGTTACAAGATACTCTCCATCTTCCACAAGATAATCCATGATGAATATCGCGGCATCTCTCATGATCTCATAATTCTCTTTAAGAAACTCTATATCCTCTGTAAAGAGATACTGCTCCCAGATATGAAGCGAAAGCCAGGCACCACCCATAACCCAGTAGCTGGAGCTGAGACATACATCCTGAGGACATGTATCTGCCCAGATATCAGAATTATGATGAGCCACAAAGCCACCGCAGCCATACATCTTTTCTGCTGTAATCTTTCCACTTTCTCTAAGTCTCTTTAGAAATGTAATAAGCGGTTCCTGACACTCTACAAGATTCGTAACAAGTGCCGGCCAGTAATTCATTTCCGTATTAATATTTATTGTATATTTACTTCCCCAGATCGGAGTATAATCCTCATTCCATATGCCCTGCAGATTGGCAGGAAGTGAACCCTCTCTCGAGGATGAAATCAGAAGGTATCGTCCAAACTGGAAGAATCGGACAACCTTTTCCTGTCCCTCTATATCAAGCGTCACTCTGTTATAAAGAGACTGGTAATCCTCGATATGCTTTAATAAAATCTCAGTCCACGAAAACTTAGAGACATCATCCAGTCTTCCAAGTACTGAAGCTACAGGATCAGCCTCTCTAAAAGTTGTATCAGCAGCAAGCAGAATAAGTGCCTCATCAGCCTCACGTATTATGATACTATTTCCAATGGTTTCGCATTTACCACCAGTCGGAATCACCTTTATTGCTGTGGCAGATGATATGCTTCCCTTTCCGCCAGAGGTAGCTTCCATAAGCTGAATATTTCCAGGAAGAGCCTTAATACTATCAACATAGTGATTATAATTCTGTCTCCTGATTGTGAGCATCTCATAGGGGCGGTCCTCCCAAGGTGCAAAGCCTCTTCCCAGCTGAGCATGAAAAGAAAGACTACCTTTCTTATCAGCTGTTAAATGAATAGCCATTATATTATCAGGAAAGCTAGTGATAACCTCACGCTTAAACCTAACACCATTCATGTTAAACTCAGTTGTTGCAACAGCTCTACTAATTTCCAGTGAACGCATGTAATCTGAATACTCAGTTTCTTTTCCCATAAATTCTATATAAAGATTTCCAAGGCATTCATAATGCCTCTGTTCTTCCGGAGTTCCTGAAAGTGCAAAGCTACAAAGCTCTTCTGCCTCGGATATCTTTTCTTCGAAAATAAGCCTTCTTATCTCAGGAAGCTTTTCCTTTGCAGAAGGATTTATTCTGTCCTGCTTCCCGCCAAACCACACACTGTCCTCATTCAGCTGAATTCTTTCAATATATGGATTTCCAAAAACCATACCGCCCAGTCTTCCATTTCCGACAGGCAGCGCCTCATTCCAATTAGAGGCAGGTTTATCAAACTCAATCTTATTTACATCAATCACTGTTATTATCCCCTTACCAATTATCACTTGCTATTTATAGTAGCTACCTTACCAATTTACCTACGCATTCATTTCTTCAACTACCGATAATGGCTTAATCGTCATCTCCACCCACGCTGGGATGAATCCACATTTAACCGCATTTCTAACCGATCGAACATTAGACCAAGCTGTGCAATAAAATGGAACCTTATCCCTTTTCAGGATTTCAGTAATGAGCTTACTTGTAACACTGGTTGCAATTCCATTTCTTCTATACTCTGGAAGTACATCTACACCTATCTGCCACATTTCATCAGCATCTGCCGAACATGCAGCAAA
>DOVG01000143.1 GCA_003520205.1 Lachnospiraceae bacterium | reverse complement strand
AACAGAATTCCGCTGGTATTCATCATTGTAGTTGGTGTCATTGCATTTTTGCTGCCGGAACCTATAGGTACTTCTACATCAGCGCCTTCAAGAATCTTCAAAAGACCCTGTTGAACAGCTTCTCCACTGACATCTCTTGATCTTGTTTCCTGTTTCTTGGCCAGCTTATCTATCTCATCTATAAATACTATACCGTGTTCGGCTTTCTCCAGGTCATTATCGGCAGCAGCCAGAAGCTTGGACAGTACACTCTCTACATCATCACCGATATATCCTGCTTCTGTAAGGGAGGTGGCGTCGGTAATAGCAAGAGGTACATCAAGTATCTTGGCGATTGTTTTAACCATATATGTCTTACCTGAACCTGTTGGTCCGATCATAAGCATATTTGATTTTTCAATCTCAACTTCATCGAGAAAAGCCTCTGGATTATCGTCATAATTCATTGTCGCAAGTTCTTTAGCAGAAAGCTTCTTCTTTGGATGTTCTTCCTCTCTGGCAAGAGCTTCTTCTTCAGAGAGAACTCTCTTGTAGTGATTATATACAGCAACAGACATTACTTTCTTGGCATATTCCTGACCTACCACATCTCTGTCAAGAAGCTTCTTTATCTGATGAGGGGCAGGGATGCTCTGTAATGTAAGCTTGAATGAATCATCGTTATCGGTAGAATCATCAGCAGTTTTATCACCTTCTTTATTTGCTTTCTCATTTTTGTTTTCAGGCTTTCTTTTTCTTTTAAGCTTCTGAGAATTAGGGATATCCATATTTGGTGTAAACATATTCAGATTATTGAATCCGGGCATATTGCTTATATCAAGAATTGGGGTGTTCTGTATCTGATCAAGAGTTTTCTGAAGGCATTCAGAGCAGATATATACGTTATTAGCAAAGTTGATAAGCTTTCCTGCTTCTGATTCAGGACGTCTGCACATATAACAATAATTCTCGTATTCGTCGTTTTTATTCAAATTAAATTCCTCCATTATTTGGTAAAACTAGATAAACAAAGTAAGTATAACAAAGTTAATATATTTTTGCAAAGAATCCATATATTTTTAATCAATTTACATATGGAAGTATAAAAATATAAGTGATAGAATGATGGCGAAAATATCTGGTTGTTCTGATATATTTATAGTAAGGAAGGGTCAATATGACAAAGATTATTGCTCATAGAGGGTTAACTGGACATGATATGGCAGAAAATACTATAGAGGCTTTTGAAAAGACATTACAGCATAAACTAGACATGGTTGAGTTTGATGTGAGACGAACAAAGGATAACAAATTAATAGTATATCATGATTCGATACTTAATGATTATCCGGTCAAGCTTACAAATTATGAAACTCTTGAAAGTGAAGCTAATAAAAATGGATTTCATTTACCGTACTTTTCAGAAGTATTACAGCTTCTTGGTGGGAAAGTCTATCTTGATATTGAAGTAAAAGAAAGAGGCTTTGAACATAAGCTGTTAAAGGAACTGGATAAATATGTAACTCCTGATCAGTACAGTATTAAGTCGTTTGATGACAGAGTATCCTATGTTATTAAGCAGTTAAGACCTGAGATAACCACAGGACTTCTGATAGGTAAATCCAAGGCCGGACTTAGAAGAAGGATAAGCGAGATTTTTCCGGAAAGAAGACTTAGAAGGTGTAAGGCTGATTTTGTTAGTCCAAACTACCGTTTACTTAGATTCGGTTTTGTAAATAGGTTAAAAAAATCAGGTTTTCCGATTTATGTATGGACAGTGAATGATAAAAAGTTTATAATAAAAGCTCTCTCTCTGGATGTTGATGGTATTATAACTGACTATCCGGACAGGGTTTTAAAATATAGAGATAAATAGTGTTTTAACTTGATTACTAAAACTTCCAATATGGGAAGTTACAGTTATATTTTATATGGGAAGAACACAGTATGAAAAAAAGAATCGAAGAATATGTCAAATATATAGATACGCTTCTTGCTGATGCTCCAGAAGATGTTGATTGGGATAAAGAGATAGAAAAGCATTTAAATCAGATTTCTTTTTTTCAGCATGAGAGACTTGTGCATCTTATAGTCTTTGCTCTTGTTGCCATATGTACAGTTATAAGTATTCTGGCATTTGTGATTAAGAGTGAGATAATGATATTACCGCTTATAATTCTTTTGTTTGTACTGCTTGTTCCTTATTGTATGCATTATTATCTTTTGGAGAATAATGTGCAGAAAATGTATTCACAATACGACGAAATGATAAATAAGAAAGAAGAATATTTCAGAGCATGAATTTTTTCACTAGACTAAAAAAAATAAATAAGACTCATTTCGTTCTGGGGCTTATGGCACTGGTCCTTTTTGTAGTGCCTTTTGTAATGACTCTTTATGTACTCAGTGCAGGTGACAGACTTGAAAAGAAGAGAAATGCGTATGAGACCGAGAAGCTTTCTATAAATGAAGCTGATTATTATAATAATAGAAGTGTGTCAGACAGTATGCCACATACTGTTACAACAGAAGCCTTTATAGAGGATGAACCTGAAAATGTAGAAACTTCTGTTTCACATGTAGATGCACTGCTTATGTCTAGACCTGATAAAAAAGCATCAGAAGGTGATGCTACAAAGATAGTAGCTACAACTGGGGATGCATCAAAGAGTGAAACCTCTAAAACAGCTAAGAAGAAAGTTGCTTCATCAGGTGATGCTGTTTCTCTGAATGGTAAGAAGGTTTATCTGACATTTGATGATGGTCCATCTAAATATACAAATGAGCTTCTTGATGTACTTGAGAAGTACAATGTTAAGGCTACATTTTTTGTTGTAGTTAACAGTTATAAGTATAGTGAGGAATTAAAAAGAATTGTCAGAGATGGACATACACTTGGTCTTCATTCACAGTCTCATATATATAGTAAGCTTTACGCTGATCTTGATTCATATAAGAAAGATGTAAGTGGAGTACATGACTGGGTAGAGAGAATAACTGGTGTTGATACCAGATATTATCGTTTTCCGGGTGGCAGTTCAAATGATGTATCAGATGTATCCATGAGTGAATGCATTAAATATCTTAAAGATAACGGATATAAGTATTTTGACTGGAATGCCGAGAGTAAAGATGCAGAAGATATGTCACTTACTCCAGAAGAGCTTACTGAAAATGTGCTTTATTATGTAGAAAATAATGAAGGTAATTCTATAGTACTAATGCACGACCTGGATAAGCATTATAATACTATAAAAGCTCTGCCGATGATTATAGAAGCTCTTAAAGATGAAGGGTATGAACTATGTGCAGTAGATGATAATACGTCCCCTTTTCATCACAGAGATGAATAGGTATACTTTGGAGGAGTGCTTCTTGGAATACAAACAGGTATTAAACTTTATACATGATAAAGAAAAGCTCGGAAGTGTCTTCGGTCTTGAGGCCATTAACGAGCTTCTTTTTCGGTTGGGCAATCCTCAGAAAGGAATTAAAGCTATACATATAGCGGGCACAAATGGAAAAGGCAGTATTATGGCCTTTATAGAATCTGCACTATGTGAAGCGGGCTATAGAGTAGGAAGATATATCTCGCCAACTATATTTGACTATCGTGAGAGATGGCAGCTGAATAAGAAATGGGCATCAGAGGATGAGGTTTCAAAGGTTATGACCATTATTTCGGATGTTGTATCACAGATGATAAATGATGGATATAACAGCCCTACAGCTTTTGAAATAGAAACAGCAGCTGCATTTTATATGTTCAGAGACTGGAATGTTGATTATATGCTTATAGAATGTGGTATGGGTGGTAGACTCGATGCCACGAATGTAATAGAAGAAGATGTGCTTAATATTCTTGCATCTATAAGTCTTGATCATATGCAGGTACTCGGAGATAATGTAGCTGATATAACAAAAGAGAAGCTTGGAATAGTCAGAAAAGGTTCTGAACTTGTAACATATCCTCAGATAGATGAAGTGTCTGAAGTTATAAAGGACTATGCATCAGATAATGAGGTAGAATTATATAAACCTGATGTAAATGAAATTAAAATACTAGAAGAAGATATACATGGTTCTAAATTTTCCTATAAGCAGGATGAATTTAGAATATGCATGGGCGGTCAGTATCAGATACTCAATGCTGTAACTGCTATAGAAGCTCTGAAGACTCTTTCGATAGATATACATTTTATAAAGAAAGGTCTTGAAAAAACCAGATGGGATGGCAGATACCAGGTAATAAATGAGAATCCTGTTGTAATAGTAGATGGAGCACATAATGAAGATGCCTGGCTTAGATTAAGAGATAGTCTTGAGAAAGATTTTGACAGGCAGAAAATAGTTTTTATAACGGGTGTACTTGCGGATAAAGAATATGATAAAATGCTGGAGATACTTGTTCCGTTGACAGATATGGTTTATACAGTTCAGTCAACGAGCCCGAGAGCTCTCCCAAAAGAAAAACTTGCAGAGCTTTATAAGAGTAAGAACATAAAGGCTGTACCTATGAATACAGTTACAGATGCACTTAAAGAAGCTGTAAAGCAGCAGTCAGTTATAGTAGTCTGTGGTTCGCTTACCATAATGGGTGAAGCTATCAGATACTTTGATAAAGCAGATGGAGAATAAGATGAAGCGAATTGATAATATCATTAATAATAAACGTTTCAGAGATAGAATTGACGTTATCAGAAATGAAGAAAGAGACAGAATATTCTGCAGACATGGTTATGAGCATATACTTGAGGTAGCCAGACTATCATATATATTTGCTCTTGAAAATGGAGTAGCAGGTGAAGATAAGACTTTGAAAAAAGATATTATTTATGCTACGGCGCTTCTTCATGATATAGGAAGATTTACTCCTCTTGAAGAGGAAATAGGACATCGTGATGCTGGTCCTGTGATAGCAAAGCCAATTCTTCAGGATGCCGGCTTTACAGATGAGGAGATTGAACTTATACTTGATGCTATAAGAAAACATGGAGACAGTACATCGGATAAGAATAGTCTTGCTGGTCTTTTATATAGGGCTGACAAGCTGTCCAGAGAATGCTTTATATGTGATGCATATAATGAATGTAATTGGCCGGAGGAAAGAAAGAATCATTCGTTGGTTTAATAGTGTGTTTAAGCATAATAGGTAAAGGATTTATGGATAAGATAGTTATAGAAGATATTAAAATATATGGATACCATGGAGTTCTTCCAGAAGAAAAAAAGAATGGACAATATTTTTACGTATCTGCATATCTGATGCTTGATCTGAAAAGAGCAGGAGTGTCTGATAAGCTGAATAATACAGTTAATTATGCGGAAGTTACAGACATTATTCAGGATACATTTGTTGAAACAGCTTATGATACCATAGAAGCAGCTGCTGAGTCTGTTCTCGAAGCTGTGCTTAACAGTTCTGATATTATTTCAGCTGCAACTATCAAAGTAAGAAAGCCTGATGCACCTATAGATGCTGAATTCGGCGATGTATCTGTTGAAATAACCAGATCAAGGCATAGAGCTTTTCTTGGTATAGGCTCGAATCTGGGAGATAAGCAGGCATATCTTGATATGGCTGTCATGGAACTGGGAAGAGACAGCTCCATAGTTGTTAAGAAGAAATCATCATATATAGTTACTGAACCGGTTGGTCCTGTGGAACAGCCTGATTTTCTTAATGGTGTTGTTGAGATAGAAACTACGCTTGAACCATATGAGCTTCTTACGTTGATACATGATATAGAGCAGGAGGCAGGAAGGGAAAGGATTATTCATTGGGGACCAAGAACTCTTGATATAGATATACTCCTTTTTGATGATATGGTAATTAATTCCAGAGATCTTACCATCCCTCATCCGGAGATGCATAAAAGACAGTTTGTGCTTGAACCAATGGCTGAGATAGCACCATATATATATCATCCAACTCTTAGCAGAAATATAACTCAGCTTCTTAATGATCTTAAACAGAGTGGTTATGCTTCGGTAGAACATGTTGAGTCAGAGGATTATAGAGAAATAGAATCTCTTGATTTAAAGAATAAAACGGTATGTTATGCAGGTGTTCCCGGGGCATATGCAGAAGAAGCTGCTATCAAGTATTTTGGTGAAACTGTTAATTATCAAAATGTAAGAAAATTTGATGATGTTGTACGTGCTGTAGCCAGAGGTGAAGCTGATTATGGTGTTATACCTATAGAAAACAGTTCTGCTGGATTTGTAAGCGGTAATTATGACATGATAAGAACCGGTGGAGTTAAGATAATAGCCCAGATAACTCTCGATATAAATCATTGCCTGGTAGCCGTAGATGGAGCTGAATTAGATGATATAAAGATTGTATATTCTCATCCTCAGGGGCTGATGCAATGTAGAGAGTATATTGATCAGAATAACTTTAAAACTGAAAGTGTAAGTAATACTGCAAAAGCAGCGAAGAGAATTAAAGAAGACGGACTTATATATCAGGCAGCGATATCCAGTGAGAGAGCGGCAGAGATATATGGTCTTAAGATACTTGATAAAAATATTAATTTCTCAGCTGATAATTCGACTAAGTTTGTAATTCTGACTAAGGAAGATATATATCTTAGTGAATCTGTAAATGTTAGCATATGCTTTACTACACAGCATAAGGTTGGAGCTCTATATGATGTAATGGGTATTATAGATACAAATGAATTAAATATGACAAGTATAGAATCCAGACCATCTCTGAAAAGAAAGTGGGAGTATTGGTTTTATGTTACATTTGAAGGTAAGCTTACAGACCGCAACGTTAAAAAGGCCCTTAAAGAACTAAAGGCCAATACCGATGAAATGATGATACTCGGTACATACTAATAACTTAAACATATTAAAAAAGATGACAATCGAACCTGGTTCGATTGTCATCTTTTTGATTAGTTTCTGTACTTTGCGCAAGGCTCGGGATAGATACGATAGAGTGGTTGAACTCTCTGGCCGGAACCACGTCCGTTAAGGTTTTTATCACCTATCCAGATCTCGCATTTGAGATTATCGGATCTTACACATACCATCCAGCATTCAGCAACACCGTAGCCGGCATCTTTTCTATACTTGAAAAGACGTGTTTCTGTTGAAAAACCATCGAAGTTATTCTTGCCCTGCTGATAGTAAACACCACCGACTGCACTATCATGGCAGAGGTTCCTTAAGAATTCGTTGGTATACATTCTCTGGGTGTTACCGGCTGTTCCGTCATCCAAAGTACTCTTAAACTGAGCGTTCTGCCATGGTCCACCATTAACGTCATAGTTCATTCCTCTTGCCCAGGCAACACAGTTTACTACATATGTGCCTCCGGAATAAGCGCCAACCTTACTTAAATTGTATCCGGTATCGGTAACTGTGGTTCGAGCAACGGAATTGGCATTTGTTGTCTGTGCTGCAAGTGCCCAGCCTTCTGCAACCTCGTCTCTGGCAGAAGCAGAAGCGAGCTGTGCGGCTTTGAAGATCTCCTGAGCAGTTTCAATGTCAACGGCCTTCTTGGATTTATCTATATATCTGATAAGTGCAAGACCGAAAAC
>DOVG01000145.1 GCA_003520205.1 Lachnospiraceae bacterium | reverse complement strand
ATGATGCATGGCTATATGGCATTTGATGAAAAGGGAGAGCTTCTGGTTCCGTTCAGAACCTGGAGAAATACTATTACAGAGCAGGCTGCAAAGGAGCTTACAGCTGAATTTGGATTTAATATCCCTCAGAGATGGAGCATAGCTCATCTTCATCAGGCTATCTTAAATAATGAAGAGCATGTAAAGGATATAAAGTTCTTCACAACTCTTGCCGGATATATTCACTGGAAGCTTACCGGTGAGAAGGTTCTTGGAATAGGTGATGCATCAGGAATGTTCCCTATTGATAGTAAGATAAGAAACTATAATGAAAAGTATCTTGATAAGTATGATGCACTTATCGGAGCAAAAGGATTTGAGTGGAAGATAAGAGATATACTTCCAAAGGTGCTTCTTGCCGGTGATGATGCAGGAACACTTACAGAAGAGGGAGCGAGACTCTTGGATGTAAGCGGAGAACTTCAGGCAGGTATCAGGCTTTGTCCTCCTGAAGGTGATGCTGGAACAGGAATGGTTGCAACAAATAGTGTTGCTGTCCGTACAGGAAATGTATCTGCAGGAACATCCATTTTCGCAATGGTTGTTATGGAACATGCATTAAAGGAAGTACATGAGGAGATAGATGTAGTTACAACTCCTGTGGGAGATGATGTAGCTATGGTACACTGTAATAACTGTACTTCAGATATAAATGCATGGGCAAATATATTCCGCGAATACAGCGAAGCTATGGGGATAGAGGTTGATACAAATAAACTGTATACTACACTCTTTGAGGCTGCACTTAAAGGGGCATATGATTGTGGAGGAATCATGGGTTATAACTATTTCTCTGGTGAACCTGTTACAGGTTTCGAGGAAGGAAGACCGGTTCTCTTCAGAAGCATAGATGCTGATTTCAGCTTTGCTAATTTCATGAGACATAATCTCTACAGTGCAGTAAGTACACTTAAGTATGGAATGGACATCCTCTTAAAGGATGAAGGAATAGAGTTTGATAAGCTCTTTGGACATGGTGGATATTTTAAGACTAAGGAAGTAGGACAGAGAATCATGTCTGCTGCAACCGGTGGTCCTATAACTGTTATGGAGACAGCTGGAGAAGGTGGAGCATGGGGTATCGCAGTTCTTGCCCTTTATATGAATTATAAATCAGAAATGACTCTTCCTCAGTTCCTGAACGAAGTTATTTTCAAGGGGCAGGAAGGTTATACAGTTATGGCTTCACCTGAAGAAATCGAGGGCTTCGAGAAGTATATGGAAACATTTAAGAAATGTATACCTGTGGAAAGAGCCGCAGTAGAAAATATATAGAACATAAAAAAACTCAATTTTATACGGAGGAAAGAAATGCTGGAAGAATTAAAGAAGAGAGTTTACGAAGCAAATATGGAGCTTCCAAAGAGACATCTTGTAACATATACATGGGGAAATGTAAGTGAGATAGACAGAGAGTCAGGACTCTTTGTTATCAAGCCAAGTGGAGTTGATTATGAGACAATGACTCCTGATGATATGGTGGTAATGAACCTTGATGGGGAAAGAGTGGAAGGAAAGTTAAGACCATCCTCAGATACACCTACACATCTGGAACTCTATAAGAGATATCAGGATATAGGTGGAATAGTTCATACACATTCACCGGAGGCGACATCATGGGCGCAGGCAGGAAGAAGTATTCCATTATATGGTACAACACATGCAGATTATTTCTATGGCGAGATACCTTGTGCGAGAGGACTTACACCGGAAGAGATAGCTGGTGAATACGAGAAGAATACAGGACTTGTAATTATAGAAACATTTGATGAAAGAGGACTTAATCCTATGTATACTCCGGGGGTTCTTTGCACCAATCATGGTCCTTTTACCTGGGGTAAGGATGCAGCTGAAGCAGTACATAATGCTGTCGTTCTTGAAGAAGTAGCTAAAATGGCGCTGAAAACAGAACTAATTAATCCGGATGTAAAAACAGCTCCGGATACTATAAGAGACAAGCATTTCTTCAGAAAACATGGAGAGAATGCTTATTACGGACAGAACTGAGGTTTATATGATCAAGGTATTTCTTGTAGAAGATGAATATGCTATCCGGGAAGGAATTAAGAAATCAGTTAATTGGGAACAAAGTGGTTTTGAGCTTGTTGGAGAAGCAGGAGATGGAGAGGTTGCATTTCCCAAAATCATGAAGTCAGAGCCTGATATACTGATTACTGATATTCGTATGCCCTTTATGGATGGACTGGAGCTTTCCCGTCTGGTTAAGAAAGAACTTCCGAATATAAAGATTATCGTGCTTAGCGGATATGATGATTTTAATTATGCCAGGCAGGCAATAAGTATAGGTGTGGAAGAGTATATACTTAAACCTGTATCAGGCGAGAACCTTGTGAATGAACTTCTTAAAGTATCAGAGAGCATTAAGAAGGACAGGCTTGATAAAGAGGCAAAAGAAAAATATCAGAAAGACAGAGAAGAGATTCGCATACTTGAGAGAAGCATGTTCATAAGGGATATGATAGACGGAAGGCTTTCCATGCAGGAGTCCCTGGAAAGAGGTAAGAAGCTGGAAATAGATGTGACTGCAGCTTTTTATTCGGTTGTTCTTATTCAGGTATTCTCAAGAAAACTTGACTTAGGAGTTATAAATGAATACTCAGGTGTAAATGAAGAAATATACCAAAGAATAAAGAGTGTTTATACAGATGAAACTCATGTATATGTATATGAGCAGATAGGCGATATACTGTGTCTTCTTGAGAAGGCAGATACGACAGAAGAACTCGAAGCAAATATCAATTCAGGAATAGAAAATGTCAGACAAATCATGAGCGACTATGCTGATAAGATGTTCTTTGTTTCAGTAGGAAAAACAGTTGAGAGAATTCGCGATGTGAATATGTCCTATGCGGATGCCAGCAGGCATTTTGCTGAAAGATATATGTTTGACGACAGCTTTGTGTTCAGTGGAAAAGATAATAGTCAGCGGGAAATGATAAGACAGTCCTTTGCAGATGAGAGGCGTATAAGCTCAGGTGAACAGATAGCTGATGATGTTAATAACATAGATATCAATAAACTGGATATCAATAAGCTGGATATGAGCATGATCTCAGGCAAGACCATTTATAATTTTCTTAGAAACGGAACTATGTCAGAAATAGATGATCTGGTAAATGAGTATTATGAGAGTATTGGTCCTGAAGCGGCAGAGTCAATGATGTTCAGACAATATGTACTGGTTGAAGCACTTCTTTCTTCGGTCTCTTTTCTGGAGGATCTGGGGGTTTCTAAGGACAGGAGTTCAGATATTCTGGGTAGTCTCAGTAATCTCCCTCTATATACAGAGAACTCGGATAAAGCGAAGGAATATATCAGAAAGCTTCTGACCAGAATGATAGATTACAGAAATACCCTGTCTGATAAAAAATATAATGAGATAATAGATAAGGCGAAGCTTTATATCCAGGAGAATTATCAGAATGATGATATGTCACTTCAGTCGGTTGCTTCAAGTGTAAATGTCAGCTCTAATCATTTTAGTGCTATCTTCAGAAAGGAGACAGGCGAGACATTTATTGATTATCTGACGGCTGTTCGGATTAATAAAGCTAAAGAATTACTTACATGTACTTCTATGAAGACTTCAGAGATAGGCTTTGAAGTGGGATATAGAGATCCTCATTATTTCAGTTATATATTTAAGAAGACTATGGGGATGTCACCAAAGGAATACAGAAGGATTAAAAAAGAATCCTAGAGAAAATGTTCAATCAGAAAAGCAGGAAAAAAAGCAAAATACAATCAGAGCTGATTTCGTATATATGGATATGTGTTATCCCTCTTATTATACTGTTTGCTGTGGCCGTTGCAAGGCTGTACAGATATTATCAGGATTATGATCTGCTTGTCAGAAATATAACGAGCGCCAATACCTATAATATGCAGTTTAAAGATAACATGGATGAAACGATGTATCGAATCATTACCGGTTCAGCGAACTGGACGAATCCGGAGAAGAAGCTCGTGGATGAAGACCCTATAGCATATATAGAGGATGCCAGGGGTCATTTTGTGTTGCTGAGAGAAAAAACCACAGAAGAAAATGTACGTTCTGATCTGGACGCTCTTATCAGACTTATGGGAATACTTGAGGAAAGAACAAATGATATTCTTGTAAATGTTGAAGAGGGTGGCCATTATGACGAGAATATGGAAATGCTGGATATGAATATCAGAACTCTTACTTCTCTCATACAGGATGACATACAGAAGTATATCTACGATGAAGCCTCGAATATGGAAAAGCTGAGAATACAGGTGGCAAAAAGTCTGCTCAGCACAGTCAGGTGGCTGATTATTTTTCTTATAGTAATAGTCCTCTTTATTTATTTCATTTCCAGACGATTATCTAAAAGAATCACAGAGCCTATCACGGATCTTGTAGAGATGACCGAGAAGTTTGCCGGTGGAGACTTTACGGTCAGATATCATACGGATAGAAATGATGAGATGAGTACTCTTGCAGAGAGTTTTAACAGTATGGTTAAGGAGATAGAGACTCTTATAGATGATATCCATAAGGAACAGGAAAATGCGAAGGATGCAGAACTTAGACTTCTTCAGGAACAGATAA
>DOVG01000205.1:2613-6918 GCA_003520205.1 Lachnospiraceae bacterium | reverse complement strand
CAGCTGTTGGTGTTTCCGTTGGCTCAGCTGTTGGTGTTGCTGTCGGTGTACTAGTTGGCGTTGCCGTTGGTGTAGGTGTTGGATCTAAAACAGGATCATCAATAAATCTTTTAAATCCATCTCTTTGGGAACTGTAATAAATCTTTACAGTTAACGCTTCTCCACCATTGTAACAGAACTTTGCGCTTTCAGCAGAATTCAAAGTACTATGTCTTCCAACATACGGAGTTCCACCATTTACACCAGTAGGATAAACATACATTTTATTACCATCATTAAAAAATTCAAACCCATTCCAATGGTTATCTGACTTTGCATATTTTTCATTTGCATAACAATTCGTTAGAAAATTTATACTGCTTTCACAAGTAACAACAGCAACCCAGCTTTGTATATCAGTATTACTATCATTCCTTATTGTTATTCCATATTCATAATAAGGCCCATTAATATCAGGATTGCTTTCATTATATGAATATGTCCTTCTTATAAGTGTCGCAGTCACACTAGTATCACTCTGACCACACTCTTCCAAAGTAGCTGCATTTACCCCTATCGAACTATTTATAGCCAACATAACAATAATGGCGAATGAAATTATAATACTTATATTTTTCATATGATTTTTCATAACAATCTCAACATCCTTTGATTCGAATATTCCCAAGCATGCTTAATTCAAACCGCTATTTATATTATAGCATTAAATCATGCATAACTATATATGAAAATCCTATATTTTTTTATACATTTTTACCATTTTGTAGCACAATTCTGTGGATTGATAGCTACAGCAATTATTTTTCTGATTAATAGAAAAAAAGAAGGAGTTTCTTTATTAAGTTTCCTTCTCTTTTGTTTAGACAATTTTTTTATAGCATTGCGACTTCGATTTCACCCTTAAGAAGCTTTTCAGCAAGACTCTTAAATTTTGTATCTCCACCTTCTGCATATGCAACCTGCAGATACTCTTTTGCTCTCTCCGTTTCCCCCTTAAGCATAAGGAGTCTTCCAATTGCATATGAACAACTGACTTTTGTGATCGGATAAAGCGGTGATGATTTATTTATAATCCCAGTATAGAACTCTTCGGCTCCTTCAAAATCACCATTTTTAATCTTTATTACATATTCAGCATCCTTGATATACGTCTCAAGCGAATTAATATATGATTTATTCTTTAGCTGCATAATTAACAATTTTAGCTGATTCATCTCATCCATCGCCAGATTAAGCTGATCTTTTTTTATGTAATATTGCAGCATATATTTATGATATTCACCTTTATATCCTTTTGTTGTAATATTCTGACAGCATGAATAAACAGAATCAAAATCATCAAGTACCGCATAGCCTCTGACAAGAAATGAGTTGTAAATCGTAGAAACAGCACGTGAAAGCTTTTTATCACCAAAGAGTCTTTTGATCTCATCAAGATACTGATTAGCGCGACACTCATTATAGTGAATCACAACTTCCCTTTCAATCCTCGTTATTGTTAGTCTTGTAAAAATACCAGCAACAACAAAAACAAGTATCATTACAACGATTAAAAGAAGCAGATAAGTAAAAATCCCCATATGAAATTTTAGTGCCAAGACAGCAAAACCAATTAAGAGAAATAAACTAATCAAATTATATGCAACATTATATTCCTTATATAAGTAAATCATTTGTTATCTTCTTTTCTATGAGCAACTTCTTTCATCTGATACATAGCATCATCTGCCATACGGAAGCACTCTTCTATACTTAGATTGTTATCAGATGTCACATTTACATAGCCTATGCTTACACTGAGTTTAAATGGAAGCTCATATTCAGCAACCTGACGTTCTATCTCCTGAATAACATCTTTCTTTAGCTGATTAATGTTTTCACAAAGAGAAGCTTCGCCTATGATTACATACTCATCACCACCATATCTGACAGCTTTCCACTCTTTAGGAATAGCCTTTTGTATAGCATGCGCTGTAATCTTTATGGCCATATCTCCATGTAGATGTCCATACTGATCATTTATCAGCTTCATACGGTTAATATCAGCAACAAGTATAATTGCCTTCTTTTTGTTTTCACGAAGCTTTTCCAGATATGGAATAGCAAGTTTCTCATATCCGAGACGATTAAGAAGCCCTGTAAGTTCATCCCTTACTGATATATCCTCAAGCTTCTTATACATATTTTCAAGCTTTATATTCTGTCTTCCTCTATCAAGACTTGAACTTATATGACTTATAAGAGAATTCAAATAAAAATCTTTGATAACTTTATGATTATTCTTGATTACAAAGTATCCCACGCAATACTGTCTGATATGAAGTGGAATAAATAAATACAGACCTGTCTCTTCTGATGCTGAATTATAATAAGGAACCATATCCTTTGTATAAATGCTTCCCTGAGGCATACATTTTCCATCGACCATACAGAAGACAACATCCATTTTTTCGCTGTAACCATCTGTAAGAAGCGGCGTATCATCTTCCATAGATTTCATAAAAGCATGATCTACGCAAAGGGCAAAATTCTCGCCTTCATACATGTGATTTTTCTTCCACAATGCACTATAGTTTTCATGCAATTCATCTACAGCCTCAACCTGTGAAGTACAATCATCTATATCAATCAGGTGCCAGTCAAATACCGTCCTTTCGAGAGGAAGACTATAGGTTCTTCTTCCTCCTTCTTTTTGAATCGGTATTTCTTCTTCTTTTATAGGACACCCGCAACTCTCACCCGGATCAAATGTAGAATCATATATCGTATCATGCTTTCTCGGACCGCCATTCATAAGATCAATCAGGTGTTCTGTAGCCTGACGACTTCTCTTTCCCCAGCCTCTGTCTACTGATGCTATCGTTGGCGAGAAATAACATCCACTAACCAGATTATCAAAACCTGTTACTCTAACATCATCGGGAACCTTATAGCCAGCTTTATCAAGGGACAGACATACACCCATAGCCATTACATCATTAGCACAAACAAATGCATCAGGAAGTTTATCCATTTTATTAATTATTCCCGGCATAAGATCCTGAATAATAGAGAAGCTCCAGCTACCATCAACCTGTTTTTCAGGATCAAGCTTAAGGCCATGCTTTTCAACAACCTCTTTCATAGCATTATATCGATCTATATTCTCTACATTATCACTAGGACCGCCAACCCAGAATATATCCTTTACTCCGTGCTCAACTATCAGATGTTCTGTCAGCTCCTTCATTCCTTTGATATTTTCTGTTCTGATACAGTCTATACCATCAACAAGAGATTCAATACATACAGCAGGAACTCCAGACCTCGCTATCTTTTCTTTCAGAATATCCATTTCTCCAGCAACATATAATGTATTTCCAAGAAGGAGAACTCCATCAAACAGATTAAGATCAGGTAGATTAAGTATATTCAGCTCACCAAGTTGATTTTCTTCTGTTTTGTCATAAGATGTATAGTCAAGAAATGCAAATACATCAACATTATGTTCTGAAGCTGTTTCCTTTATCTCTTCCAGAACAAAATCCAGATATTCATCATTCCAACCATTTGTAAATACCGCAATTTTTCTTTTCATCATTTGACCTCTTACACTGCCTGAAAAAACTATTTAACCTTTATTCTAATCTTAGCCATAACGCCATCCTGGGCATAAACATAGATATATGCAGTTCCTTTCCCAATAGCTTCGGCTTTTCCGCTTTTCGAAACTGTTACCACATTTTCGTCACTGGATTCAAACGATAATGCTCTATGTTTTTTTACTTTTATCTTACTTGATTCAGCTTTCTGTTTGGCTTTTATCTTGTATTTTTTACCTTTCTTGATTGTAGCTTTTTTCTTATTTAAAACTACTTTCTTTGTGTTTCCGTTTTTTCCACCTTTGGTAGCTATATGAATAGACTTTGAAGCAGATGCTACTTTTCCATCCTTAACAGCTACAATTATATATTTATAATAGGTATTCTTCTTAAGCTTCTTATGTGTAAATGAATTCTTGCTTATAGTGGCAATCTTCTTGTATCCATTCTTCTTTCCACACTTATTGCCATATATAACATACTTAGCCCCCGACACCTTTTTCCACGAAAGCGTAATCGAGTTTTTTGACGCCTTCTTTAGCTTAGCCTGAAGCTTACCATATACCGTTCCAACAGGACCTTCATCAGAATCAGAACTAATTATCGCTGATTCTGCCACCTCTATAGAAACCCCTTCTGCCAGAGGAATGTCATCAATAACAATATCCTTATTATCATCCAAAATCGGAGCACTTGTTGGTGTACTCGTTGGTGTACTCGTCGG
>DOVG01000205.1:0-2510 GCA_003520205.1 Lachnospiraceae bacterium | reverse complement strand
TGTACTCGTCGGCGCACTTGTCGGTTCTGATGTTGGTGTACCTGTCGGTGTACTCGTCGGTGTACTCGTTGGTGTACTCGTCGGCGCACTTGTCGGTTCCGACGTTGGTGCTACATCAGATAATCCATATGTCTTTCTAAGTTCTACTCCTTTAATATCATCCTTCGTCATAAGGGATTTAGCTATACCCTCATCATCCTTATGTAATAAATACAGTGCCGCCGCTGCTCCAACCAAACAAGCATTATAATCAAGGGCCACTTCATTTCCCACATAATCATCCTGCTTATCTGAATAAGTTCCATTAGCATCACTAGGTCCTCCGACCAATGCCCCCATAAGGTTATGGTGTTTATCAGACAACTGGCCTGCATCACTGGATGCAGAAGCTGCTCTATGATGCGGATACTTTGACGAAAAATCATTATATCCTACTATAAAACACTGCTTCATAGCATTATTGCCCATAAGATAATTCATCTGATTTGTAGACCATACACCATATTTATTATTCTTTGATAATTTATCATATAAAAGCCCCAGAAACTGAGTATTACAATTATATCTTGCGCTTCCCCACGCTAAAAGGCAGCTGTATCCTGTATCCGATGCTTTCATGTTGTTCGCCGCTACATTTAATGCATATGGATCAGACTTTCCATAATAATCTGCAATAGCACTAACATCATCCCAGGATAACCACGAATATATACTATACTCTCCAATCTTATTATCACTTATATTCTTAAATGCAGTTTTATATTTATCATCTTTTTCTGCTTCGTATAAAAGAGCTGCAGCTAAAGCATAGTCATCTCCCCATGACTTCGATGGATACATATCAGCGCCATTACTGTCCTTGGCAACCACATCCAAATCGCACTGACTCTTATTTTCAAAAGAATCGGCATAGGCAAATAATTTTTTTGCATAGTCCAGAGATACTTTATCTCCAAAATTAATATAATGTAAAGCCAGAGCAGCCGCTGAAAGGGATACCTGATCAGTTGCAGGATTATCCGCTGATGTAGCATATGCTTTTCTGGAATCAGTTTGATTTTCCGGCTTACCCCAATAATTATGATCATCTCCATCTCCTACCTGATAGATGAAGTAATCAACCTTATCTCCTTTCAGAACCGTACACTTCTTTAAATAATCAGCAAAATAATCAGCTATAACTTTGTAATGCTCTGATGAATCAGTCTCATCAAATGCACTGCCAAACTCTTTATATGCTATGCCAAGCATAACCGAAGCATAGGCATTAGTTATAGAAAACTTTATATGGTCACCCGCGTCATGGAATCCGCCACTTACATCTATAGTCTCTCCTGTATACTGACCTGTATTTCTACTACCAACCCATACTTCTGCATTTTTATCCTGAAGATGACAATCATCTCTCCAGCTAAATGCTGACTTAGACGTCACGTCTCCTCCGCACATATTTGCGTCATAGAAATATAATGACTTCTGAAGCAGCTTCGCATAATTATATTCTATCTCTTTATTAATTATTTCTTCTGAACCCTCACTCTCTGATTCAGAAGCAGACTTTTTATAATCAGCAAATGCATCCGGCTGTTCACTATAGTAAATCTTAACAGACATAACACCGCTTCCGCTATAACATATTTTTTCCAATTCACCAGATGACGCACCATTTGCTATCACATTATTATTTTTTGAATAAGCATATATTATATTTCCTTCGTAAAAATACGAAAGAGCATTCCAATCGGAATTCTGATTGGATAAACTGGAAATTTTATTTCCGGTATCTATTACAGCTATCCAGTCATTAATTGTTTTTCCGCTATTATTTGATACATTGATTTTTATTTCATGATAACCTTCACCTGAACCATTCATTGTAATCGTTCCTGTTACCGTGCTATCACATTTGCCATAATCATCAAGTGTTTTTGCAGAAACACGTACAGGATTTACTATTATCATCGAAATAATCATTGCAAATGTCAATACAATGCTAACAATTCTTTTACATTTTATTTTTCCATTTTTCATATCAAAACACCAAATAAAATTTACTCTTCAAAAACTAATACTCGAGTATCGATTTACATAGTCAAATCGATAACTATTTTACCATATTTATATAAAAATGTTAATTATTTATACTTTTTCTCAGCCCTAAGTACCACTGTAACTTTGAACATATTATCTGCTATATCCGCAATTATTGTCCCACCGTAATTTTCTACTATTCTTTTACTAATATAAAGCCCCAGTCCGTTTCCTCCTTTATCTCCGACATACTCTCTATGAAACGGTTCGAAAACTCTGTTTATATCTATTTCAGTACCATCCTCAAGGTCATTCTGCATGGAAAATGTTATCTCATTATCTGTCTTTCTAAGTTCAGTACTTAACATACTTTTCGAGTACTTTTTAGCATTGGAGTATAAATTCATCAAAAGTCTGGTCAGATCGACCTCTGCTGCATTAACTATGCAGGAATCATCGACCATATCAGCGCTAAACTT
>DOVG01000009.1 GCA_003520205.1 Lachnospiraceae bacterium | reverse complement strand
TACAGCATTTTTATATGCAATCTTGTTATCATCTACAGCTTTATTATCGATTGCAGCAGCACCTATAAATGCATCCACAACCGCGTCAGTTCTTGCTTCATTCATGTCTTTTAATGCATTTGACATATTTTCCTGAAGAACAAATCGACTTCTGAAATTTCTTACTCTATCTGAAGCTTCAAATCTTCCTACACTTCCAAGACCGGTATTTTTTCTGCACTTACGTATCATAGTAAGAATCTCATTAGCCGTCCAGCTCTCAAAAGGCTTATTATTATTGCTTAGATTTGCCGCTTTATAATTATTATTTAGAAGCAGATACTTGTCGATGCTCTTTTTGCTCTCATCTTCTGCTTCTACAGTGTCCAAAATATTACTTGTGAGATTATAGGCAGCCTCTTTTTCCTGTTCTGTAAGTTCTTTACCTGTTACGTCGAATATTGGTCTGTTTTTGTAGTTTTCTCTTGACATATAGCTATTCTTACCTCCATGATTCTAAAAGATAATGTATAAAGAAGTATATATTTCACACAGCACATACTGTCATTTTATCAGTTTAATCGCAACAAAAGGGCAACACATATTTGTATGTTTAATTTCAAAAAAAAGTGCGCCACTAGGCGCACACAACTATTTTATCAAAGTCTCTTTCAGTAATTCCTTCTCTGCTTATAAATATCTGGAATCCTTCGATATATGTATCTGATATATTTTCACACCATTTATTAATTAATGGCGATTCCGGTGACACGTATAATAATGGTATACGTGCAGCACTGTATTCTGATGCATATGGATTAATCGGCGGTAATAATCTAGTTGCTCCGAGAAGATAATCCTCGTTTGTTTCAACTAAAAGACCATTATCATAGAAATCTGATAATTCCAAGTCTGGTGACAGATATATTCCAAGTTCATAGGCAGCATTATATATATCCTCAAGCTTTACAGATAGTGAACTCGGTATAGTATTCTGGATGAGCCTGATAGCCACAGCTCCATTAATATCACCAGAAGACATAGTATCTATATGCGGATGATATAAGACCTTTATACAGCCTTCATATCTTTCTTTATCCATTATAAAGAACTGAAGAAGTCCTCTATCCGGAAAACCATCCGGCAGATTTACTTCAGACAGATTAAGCTGGAAGAGAAACTTCATCTTTTCATTATTATATGTAACCGAAGCCTCCATACCTTCCTCAGCATAGGGACTTCCTCCAACTCTGCTTCCATTATACTTTGGTATATCATCGGTATAATCAAATGTATAAGCAAGCGACCTTTTTACTTCATATACTTTATCATATATTTTCTGAAGTTCTTCCTTTATCGGAAGTTTAGGTGTTCTTTTAATAATCATATAATCATCTTTACTTTTAATAAAACTGATAACAAATAAGAATACACCGGCAAGAAGGACAAATCCAAATAGTACAATACCGCCTATCAGATCATTTCTGTCTTCATATTTAGCCACTTCAAAGAACAACATACAGACTGAAAAGCCAATCATTAGTGCTCCAAGAAAATGGAAAAATTCATACACAGGAAAACCAAAGGCATTTCTTATAACTGATATACCGGCATATAAAATCCATGGAATAAATAATAATAATCCCCAATCCTTTAGATCAAAACTACCCGGCCATCTGAACAGTGTAACAACCCCTGCCATCATCATGACAGCGGCAAACGCTATAATAATACTTCCAAAGACCGTCATAAGGACTTTTGCCCAAACCGGTTTATAATTTTTCCTATACCATAGAAGCCCCTTAAATATAATATTCCTTACATCAAGATTCTCTATATCAAACTTGTCCTTGTATAGTCTTTTAATTATATAGTATGTCTCGTTGGCATTTTTAAATATATACTCATACTCTTTATCTTCTCTATACATAACCATTCGTACACGAGGCTTCAAATCACTGAATTCTATCTTCATGCCATATTTCTCATAAATCAAAGTATTGCTATCCGAATCATACTCAAATATTGCTTCAGGCATTTTATTATTCAGTTTCTTATATATTTCAGATAAAGATTTTATCATAACTTATCCTTTTCTCACTTTAGATATAAGATTCAAAGCATCCACAACCTGTTGTTTGCCGTAAACCAAAAATATCTGATCACACACCCATTGATACAAATCTTTCTCTTCAGCAGAAAGTTTTACATCTTTTTCCAGGCAATATGCAACCTCAACCTTTCCACCCATACCAACGGTGTACTCAAAGGCGATTTCTTCACCGGCTTCCTGTCCTGAATCGTATATAATTCTGGAAATTTTTCCGCTCTTAATCTGCATTCCCTCTGGAAAATCAAGTCGAAGTACTGTTTTTGCGAATTTCATATTCTTTGCTAAACTTATATAATCATCCGGCACCGGATATGTAAGTGCTGCCTCATGAGTATACTTATATATAAATTCTCTTATATCTTTGTAAACCTTTTCTTTGTCTATCATCTCACATCTCCGTCCTTTTTTCTCTCATTTTGATTTTTTGATCATTCGTTTGATTTTACTTCTCACCTTCTTTGATATGCTGAACTTCACCTTTTTATTAATACGGGAAAATGCTTTCTTTCCTATAGATTTAATCTTTGTTGATTTTATCTTTACAGTTTTCAGATTCCTGCATCCGTAAAATGCTTTCTTACCTATCTTTGTTACATTAGAACCTATAGTAACCGCCTTAAGCTTCTTACAATCCTTAAATGCATTATTATTTATTGCTGTAATTTTAAATGTGATACTATTCAGCTTTAATGAAGAATTGACAATAGCCTTCTTACATTTTCTATCCAAAGGTCCCATGTATGTGACATTCCCGCATGTTATCCTGTCACCGTTCTTTTTTAGACTGGTTATCTTATAGATTCCTTTAGTCTTTTTATCCTTAATAATCTGATTCTTCTTGTAACTTGAACCTTCATTCTTTATATCTGTATTATCAGATTTATCGTTTGA
>DOVG01000180.1 GCA_003520205.1 Lachnospiraceae bacterium | reverse complement strand
GAAGGTCTCTGTCATGAGAAACTAAAATAAAACCCTTTTTAGAATTTAGATAATTCTTTACTATCTCCCTTCCATCCTTATCCAGATGGTTCGTGGGTTCATCAACAAGAAGAAATTCGTTTTCACCCGAGAAGAGAACTGCCAGCATCGCTTTCGTTCTTTCTCCGTAACTGAGAGTTCTTATAGGACGATATAGAATCTCCGGATCAACGCCAAGAAAATTTATCTCGCAGATAATTCTCCAGTTCTCTACTCCCGGCTTCCATTTTTCTGAAAGCTCATCAACAGTTTTATCCATCTCCGATTCTGTGACCTGATATGGAAAATAATCAAATACCTTATCAGTCGATATGCTGCCTTCATAATCATACTTACCAAGTAAGAGACTTAAGAACGTTGTTTTTCCTTTTCCATTTCTACCTATAAATCCTGTTTTCCAGTCAGTATCAATTGAAAATGATGTATTTTCAAATATATTATCGAAACTGCCTTCGTAGCAGAAGGTCAGTTCTGAAACCTGTAATAATGACATAGTATCACCTCCGAAAAAAATCACCGCAAGGAATAATCCTGCGGTGAAAAAAATCAAAAGATACGTCCTATAAAGGACTAACCTATATCATATATCAGAAAACCACTTACCCGAATTATTTCTTGCATCACACAGTTAAAGCACTCAAAAAACAGTAAAACTAAGTGGTAATATCGCCACCGAAAATACTTATGCTAAAACCGTACATTAGTTAATTATCTGCAAGAAATATTTCTCATTGGTCTCCTCCTTTTATTTCTTAATTCTTTCGTAGAATAACAAATCATTAAATAATTTGCAAGCAATTTTTTATTCTTTGATAATCCACTTTCAATTAATCATTTATTTTGAGTCTGTCCACCAGACTGATTTTGCTGAGTCTTTTATATGCCGCTGATGGGATTAAGAGAATCACAACTAAAATTACCGGAAGACACACTGCAAGTGATGTAAGACTGAATTTCCATGAAAACATAGGAAGATTATTAACAAATGTCTTCACCGCAGTTACATTAATGACGCTTGATAAAAGCACTGTAATTACAGAAGTATAAATGAAATATCTTAATCCTTCTTTTATAAGACTGCTCCTTTGTTGTTTCTCTGTCATACCTACTGCCTCAAGTATAGCAAACTCGCGTTTCCTTGCGATAATAGAAGCAATCATTGTATTTCCAAAGTTCATAACTCCAATCATGCCAAGGATTACTGACACTATGATTCCCGCTATTGCAAACAGCTCACCAAATGATTTATTATCCTCTATCACACTCTGCTTTGAGGTATAATTAAGAGATGTATTCGCAGTATAACTGCTTATCCATTCTTCAAAAGCTGATTCCTTATCATCTTCAACATCAATAAGTGTACGCATAGGGCTACAATTGCCATAAACAGTTAAATACTCATCTTCAGGAAGAATCAGGTTGCATTCAATCGGAGCATATACCGGATACTCAATTACCATAGGGATATCCGCCAGGGCATATACTGTATACTCCCTTCCTTCTATTATAACCTTATCTCCAGGACTTACGATATTGAGGAATCCGTCACTCGCATACTGCCAACGCTCAGCAATAACATAATTGCCGGAATTATATTTGTCCCAATCAATACTTGTTTCTCCATCTATGGTTCTAACATCTTCCAGCTTTTCAGCTACAAGTTCACCTATACCGTAAGTATTACCTTCAATAGTACGTTTATTATGTATCTCTTTAAGATAATCATTTACAGAATAACCCTCATCAGTATAGAAAGATTCTATCTGCATTTTTACTATTTCATCTGAAAAGAAATATTTTTCTATCTCGCTCCATACCTCTGGAGTAAATTCATGATTCTCGTGACTAAGATACAGATTACCGGTTTTTTCGACACCTTCCTGCTTGCTCAGCTCTGTAAGAAAGGCATTATCTACTGCATTAATATTTTTATCACTTGCTCCTGCATTATCAAGAAGCGAGTCCTGAACACAAAAATCACCGGCTATATAATCCTCTACATAGGCATCCGTACTGAAGCTGCTTATAAGTGTATATGCACTGTTAAGAACAACAAGTGATAATGATAGTGACATAACAACCAAAAATGTCTTACTCTTTGGTTTGCCATTCTTCTTATACCTTCCTGTAAAATGAAAAGCCTCGATAGGAGAAATCCTGGCTACCATCCTGCAAGGTTTTCTGGAGCTGATAGCCACTGTAAAATATGCAAAACCTACAGTAAACAGAATTATCCATATACTCATATGAACATGACCTTTATTCTTACCTACTGTATTAATGAAGTTACCAATCATTGGAAGCAGCCAGCCACCTATTCCGCATCCTATAAATAGTCCTATAGGTATTGCTATACAGCATATATGTCTGGTTCTGTGCTTTACCATACTTTTTATTTGTTTTCCTGAAGTTCCAATAGTTCTGAGAAGGCCATATTCCTTCATATCCGATACCATATTCAGATCAAATATATTATAAATAATAATATAACCGGAAAAAATGAATACCAGTATAGCAACTGCACATACGATACCTGCCACAGGGTCCATATAATTATACTGTCCCATAGATGTATCCCTAAATTCACTCAGCAGACTTCCCACTACTGTGAATAAGGATGAAAACAAAACCGTCGTCAGTATAACTGAAAATATCATTACTGTGTATTTTCCGCTGTTAACCTTCAATGAGCCAAATGCTAGTTTTTTTATCGCTTTTTTTCTTATATTTGACATTAGCTTATCCTGCCTTTTGTATTTTTTCTTACAAAAGACAGATTAGCATATAACTCTTTCCAGATTATTTCTGAAATCTTTCATTTTTGAAAGATATGCCGTTTACACATCATTACTTTCTTCAATCAGAAAGATTTTTCACTTACACACTTTCGTATATATTCCCAGTTTAAACACCTGATATAATTATCATTTGCAAACTCTATATCCCTGTTCCAGGGTCTGTCATAAACCAGCACCTTTAGTTCAGGAAGATGATCAAAAAACTTAAATGCCCTAGGTGAATCTTCCACAGCAAAATCAAACTCCATCTTATAATAATCTTCAAGACTAAGACTGTAATCACTATAAATGAAGCTGTCACGACCATATTTATTCAGACAATATAATCTGACATTTTTTAGTCCATGATTATCCAGCCACTGGCGGGATGGTTCATATGAACTAAAAGGGCGCCCGGTTATAATCGACACATCATGCCCACAGGAAATCCATTCTTTTATAACATCTGAAGCCCCCGGTGTTTCATCGTACGACAAAAGAACTTCGGGCTCATGACCTCTAATCATAAACTGATCAAACTGATCACCGCTCAAATTAAATGATTTATCCAGTTCAAAGTATTTAATTTCTTCATATGGTACATGTATATCAAACATTTCTACTGCAAGTTCCGAGAAATTCCTTGCTGTTTCACAGATACAATCATCAAAATCAACATATATTTTCATATCAACTTTACTCTCCACTCATAATCATTACCTTTATTTGATTAACAATCTGCAAATAGATCGGATCATTCGATGAATTCGAAATAATAATATCCATAAATTACTTCCTTGTTTTTGACTTTTTATTATAATACAAATAATGCTACTAGTACATCGTTTCGTAAATAACTAGAATTACCTGGACTCTAAACTTGCCTGATTATCTGAGAGTGATGTTCAAAAAACGTACCTGATGTTAATCAGGTACGTAGTCTTTTAAGTGGTATAGTACGGATTTCTAACCTTCTGTATTTCTTCCTTCATCAACCTTTTATATTTATTTATATTCCAGCCTTTAAATATCTTATGACAAATCTTCCATGTATTGAACCCAAGCTGCCATTAAACCATATCTGACCTAAAAGACTATTAGTAGTTTTATCATAAATACTAAACTCTGCAAAGTACAGATCTTTTTTCGTTTGTTGAATTAATAATTCCATATTTAATCCAATTATTTGTCATATACATTTTTAAAATTTCGATATAGAAACTTTGTAAATCTTATCATACTTCTAATATTATTTATACCTCTTTTTATAGAGTTCTTTGCTCTGATGAAGATATTTTCTTTTTTAGGCTTTTTCCTGCTATCCTCATAATCATATCTAACATCTTCTCTTCTGGCATTTTGTCCGGCTACTACAACCTTATGCTTTCCCTGTTCATTACGATATATCTTGAAACCGGATTTCTTTAATTCGTCACATCTAGAAATGTATTCTGATATTTCAAATTCATATAATCGATCCAGTTCCTGAGACAAGCTGTCTAAATTCATATCTACTGCAACCTCCTATCCCTCTACTCTATAACTCTTTTTTAAAACCCTCCTTACCAGTATATCCAGTAAAGAGGGTTCACTTTATAAATTATTTAGCCTGCTTAAGCTTTTCTTTTTCTCTTATAGTATATTAGTCCTACTAATCCTATCATAGAAATCATTAATATAGCAACAGCAAATATAATGCCATTTCCTACATTATCACCAGTCTTAACTGATGTAGAAGCTGTACTTCCAGATGTATTACTTGATGACTGAGAAGAACCACTGTCTGAAGACTCTTTCTTTGCCTTTTTCTTTGTTGTCTCATCTTCATCATCGTCGTCATCATCTTCATCTTCTTCCTCAACATCGGTATCCTCTTCTTCATTTTCAGAAGTTTTAGAAGGATCTTCTGTCGTATTACTCGTAGAAGAATCCGTATTCTGACCGGAATTTTCCTCTGTCGGAGGAATTGGAATATCTGTTGGTGTACTTGTTGGCTCACTTGTCGGTGTCGCACTTGGTGTGCCTGTTGGCTCACTTGTTGGCTTTGCACTTGGTGTGCCTGTTGGCTCACTTGTTGGCTTTGCACTTGGTGTGCCTGTCGGCTCACTTGTCGGTGTTGCACTCGGTGTGCCTGTCGGCTCACTTGTCGGTGTCGCACTTGGTGTACTTGTTGGCTCACTTGTTGGTGTTGCACTTGGTGTGCCTGTTGGCTCGCTTGTCGGTGTTGCACTTG